>DAIDJC010000048.1 GCA_027451565.1 Limisphaerales bacterium
GGATTGAGTTTGTTCAGGAGTTTGACCTTTCCCGTTTTGGTGAGGGTATGCCATTGATGTTCCAGGCGGCCGTTGAGAAGAATGTAAGGGAAAGCCGCATCCGGCAATTCGGAGGGGGGCATGTGTGGCCGGGCAAAAAACCTGGCCCGACCTGAAGGAGTGGGGAACCGGACAGACCCATCATCAGACCGGTACCGGATGGAACATCCCCTGGCAGAGCCGGGGGATGCCGGCCATTGCCAGGATTGACGAGCAAGTTTTGCATGGTCCATGCCGCGTAAATCATATCCTGTGAGGGGATTCCATATCTGCCTGATTTCATCAAAGACTCCGGCGGCATCGGCGTGGGGAAAAAACCGGTCGAAACCCATGGCCCGTCCCATGGCGGCAATCCACTGCCAGTCTGACCGCGCCTCGCCAGGAGGCGGGACAGCCTGCGGCATGAGGGTGACATTGCGCTCGGAATTCACCATGGTCCCCTGCCCCTCGGCCCAGAGCGCGCCTGGCAGCAAAACATCGGCAAACCGGGAAGTCTCCGTCGGGTGAAAGGCATCCTGGACAATGACCAATTCAGCGCGTTTCAAGCCTGCGATGACGTGGTCGCGATCCGGCATGGTAGCGACCGGGTTGGTGCCGATGATCCAAACCGCCTTGATCCGGCCAGACTCCAGGTTTTTGAAAAGTGTGGTGGCATCGCACCCAGGTTCCGTGGAAATGGCGCCGGGTGGCAGATTCCAAAGCTGCTCCACAAACTGCCGGTCTGCGGGGTCGGTCACCACGCGCTGGCCCGGCAAAGAATGGCTCATGTACCCCACCTCGCGTCCGCCCATGGCATTGGGCTGGCCGGTGAGGGAAAATGGCCCGCTGCCGGGCCTGCAAATCCTGCCGGTGGCCAGATGAAGGTTGCAAATGGCATTGGTATGCCAGGTGCCATGAATACTTTGGTTCAATCCCATGGTCCAAAAGGTCGTGAATTCCGGTCCCTGCACAATCCACTCCGCTGCCTTGCGCAAGTCCTCCTCCTTCAAGCCGGTCAACCTTGAAACCTTTTCCGGGGGATAATCCTGAAGCAGTTCGGACAGGGTCTCCCAGCCCTCGGTATGGGCGCGGATAAAGTCATGGTCCAAGCCGCCCATTTGACGGATCAAATGAAGGCATCCATTGAGAAAAGCCAGGTCGGCGCCTGGTTTGATTTGAAGAAAAAGGTCGGCTTTTTCGGCAGTCGCAGTGCGCCGGGGGTCCACCACAATCACCCGCGCCCCCTGCTTTTGGCGATCCAACAGGCGGAGGAAAAGAATGGGATGACATTCAGCCATGTTGGCACCGATGACCAGGGCGCAATTCAGGCGGTCAATATCCTCATAACTGCCCGGCGGCCCGTCGGCGCCGAGGGAAAGACGGTAGCCACTCGCGGCACTGGCCATGCAAAGCCTGGAATTGGAATCAATGTTATTGGTGCGAAGACAACCCTTGGCCAGTTTGACCGCGAGGTACTGTGATTCCGAGGAAAGCTGGCCGGAGACATACAAAGCCACGGAGGAAGGCCCGTGCCGTTTGAAAATATCCATGAACCGCCCCGCCGCATGGTTCACGGCGGCCTCTGGCGGGACCGGCTGCAGAGGCCCGTCCCTGGAAGATCGCAAATGCGCAGAAACCAGGCGGTCCGGGGCGGTTAAAGGTTCCGCGCAGGTGAAACCCTTGCTGCACAGACGCCCACGGTTGGCAGGGTGATCCCGGTCCCCTGTCACCTTCACAACGGCACCCTGGCGGACCTGCATGACGATTCCACAGCCCACCCCGCAATATGGGCAGACGGAGCGCACATGACGGTCCTCAGAGTCAGACATTGGACATTCCGGAAAAAAGGGTTTGCAGAGTGTTCAAATCATGTCTTGTGGCAAATTGGAGGAAACTTTCCCTTCCGGCGCGGTGTTTGAGGTACATTTTCAGGATATTTTCCACGACGCCGTGGAGCGATGCGGCGCTGACCCCTGAGAGGAGCTGGCGCCCCACAGACTGGTTCCTTCCAAAACCTCCTCCAATGAAGACATGATACCCCTCGGCGCCCTGGACTTTGGTGCCCAACAACCCGATATCTCCCATGTAATGCTGGGCGCAGGAATTGGGGCATCCGGTCAGATGGATATTGACGGGTTGGTCCAGGCTGAGTTTGGATTCCAGATGTTTGATCAGGGCCAGGGCATGGGCCTTGGTGCCAGACTGTGCAAATTTGCAATAGGCATTGCCGGTGCAGGCCACCACGCCGCTGGAAATGTTGGATTGCCTGGCGGGCAGACCCAATTTTTCCAGTGCATTTTTCAGACTGGCCACGTAGGCATCCGGCACATTGGGGAAGATCATATTCTGCCAAACGGTGAGGCGCACCTCTCCCGATCCGTACAGATCCGCCAACTCCGCCAACCGGAGCATCTGCCGGGCAGTAACCTGCCCCACGGGACAGGAAGCCCCCACATAATTCAGGCCTCGCTGTTTTTGTGGAAAATCACCCACATGCGAGTGCGGCAATTCCTGCGAGGCCCACCTGCAATCCTTGGGATTCAAGGGATGCCTTCTGATCGGCTGGCCCAATTTTTTCTCCATTTTTTCCAGGTATTGGGCGAGAGACATGGATTCGAGCAGGTGTTTCAACCTGGCCCTCTTGCGGTTGGTGCGGCAGCCTTCCTCGATATAGACGCGCAAGGCGGCTACCACCACGCGATTGATTTCGCCGGGAGGCACCACCACCCCCAAGTCACTGGCAAAGGCCTTGTGGCCGGTGGCTCCGCCGAGAGCCATTCGAAACAGCACCTCGTCGCCGACCTTGACCGCTTTCACCCCGATGTCATTGGTATCCTCCACGGCGCCGATCAGGCCGCCGCCATCATAGGCGATGTTAAATTTGCGCGGCAGATCATAGAAGGACCGGTCATGGATGATGATTTGCGCCAAAGCCTGAACGAGGGGCTGGACATCAATCAATTCCACGGGGTCAATGCCTGCGGTGGGGTTCATGGTTAGATTTCGGATGTTATCGGCGCCGCTGCCGCGGGTGTGAAGGCCGATTGACTGGATTCTGCGCAGAAATTCAGGGGCGTCCCTGGAGGAGACAAACCTCATTTGAAAATTAGCGCGCGTGGTGACCTGGATGTAGCCACTGGTCAGGTCGCGGGCAATCCTTGCCAGTTCCCGAAGTTGAAAGGAAGTGAGCGCCCCGCCGGGAATCCGCAGCCTGGCCATGAAAGCGTCCTTGACGGGCGAAAGAAAAAACAAACCATGCCACTTGAAACGGAAAATGTCCTCCCTGTCCGGGGACCGGTCGTTTTGGGCATTTTCCACAAGTTGCCCATAGGAATCCAGCGGATGCAGCTCGCGTTTAATGCGCTCCTCAGCGATCAAATCCTGCGGGCTGGGGGCGGGCGCTGCGGCGTCTGCAAACGTTTTCCCCCGGACGACTGAGCCTGCAAATAATCCAAACAAATATTCCTTCTGCTCCGGGGTGAATGGCGCGGAGGCAAGCGCCTCAGGAAATGGCGGGGTGGTCATGGCTTGAATCCTTAATAAACATCGCGTTGATATCGCTTTTCAGACTTGAGTTTTTCGACATAGAGGCCCGCATCCTCGCGCGATTTTCCGCCGGCGGTCATGATCACCTCATGCAAAGCGGCATCCACGTCCCGGGCCATGCGGCTGGCATCGCCACACACATAAAAGAAGGCGCCCTCCTCCAGCCATGCCCACAAGCCGGCGGCGTTTTCGCGCATGCGATCCTGAACATAGATTTTTGCGGCCTGATCCCGCGAGAAAGCGAGGTCCAGGCGGGTCAGGAAGCCTGACTTTTTCCAATCCTCCAAGAGGTCGGCATAAAGGTAGTCGGTGGACCTTTTTTGATCGCCAAAAAAGAGCCAGTTGCGGCCTGGAGCGCCCGCGGCCTGGCGCTCCTCAAGAAAGGCCCGGAAGGGCGCAATGCCAGTCCCAGGCCCCACCATGATCATGGGTGCATCCGGGCGGCTGGGCGGACGAAAACCGTGCGAGGTTTGAATAAACAACCTGACATTCTCCCCTGCCCTGTCAGCGAGAAAGGAGGAGGCGACCCCCATTCTGGACCGTTCATGCGCCGTGTAACGGACCACGGCCACTGTGAGATGAACCTCGCCCGGGTGCGCCTTGGGCGAGGATGAAATGGAATAAAGCCGGGGCGACAATTTTCTCAGCAGCGGAAGAAATTCATCAACCGGCAGGGTCCCCGGGGCGGATTTCAAAACATCCAGGACATCGCGTCCGTGAAGCCATTGGGCCAGGGCGCTTTCCTGGCCGGGCGCGAGCAAAGGAGCAAACGGGGCCTGTGGAAAGCGACGGGCCATTTCCGCAAGCAGCGCCTGGTTGGGCTTGCCGAGGTCCAGGCATTGGCCAAGAGCTTTTGCCAGGGGCAGGACCCATCCATCCACGGCCACCGGCTGATGAGGGTGCGCCTGGAGATGGGATGCGACGGCTTGGACGAGCTCCGGGTTGTTTTCAGGATAAACACCCAGGGCATCCCCTGCCTCATAAGCCATGCCGCTGCCGGAGAGATCAAATTCAAAATGCCGGACCTCCTTGGCCGACCCAGGCCCGCTCAACAGGATGTTTTTCTGCAACCTGGCCGGAAAAGGGTTTTGGCGGTTGAACGCGGGCGACGGCGGCGGCTGTGCGTCTGCCGGAACCTGCGGTTCGCGGGGTTTGGCCTCGGTGACAACGCGGGAGCCATTGGTGGAGGGCTTCTCACCCAGCTTGGACCACAAGCTCTCCATCCATGCGGCCGCGGACGCCTCGTAATCCACGTCGCACTCGCCACGCGCGATGATTTGACGCGCCCCCAATGCCGCCATGCGTTCATCCATTTTTTTGGATGCTCCGCAAAACTGGGAATAATTGCGGTCGCCAAGCCCCAGTACGGCATACTGCATTCCATCGAGGCGCGGCGCCGAGTCGTCCTTGAGCCAGTTCCAGAAACCGGTTGCATTATCGGGAGGATCGCCATCGCCCCAGGTGCTGGAAATGAGCACGACAGCGGGAGCTGAGGAAAACCGCGCGGGAGCGTGGTCATTGAGGGGATGAACCGCCGGAGCAAAACCGCGAAGGCTGGCATCCTTGGAGAGTTTTTTGGCAAGGCCCTCGGCAGTGCCGGTTTGAGAACCAAACAGGATCAGGAGCGGGTTTCCCTGAGGCGCGGAGGCGGAGCCCTGTGGAGGCTGGGCGCCGGGCTGCACTGCAGGTTGCGAATGCATGCCTGCAAAAAATCCATTCAGCCAGGCGCGCTGCTCCACGGAAAATGGCGCGGACTCGGGGATGTAAGGAATGGCGGGGTTATTCATTTGAAAGCGGGAATGAAAGCCGGCGGCGGATGCCAGGCGTGACGCAGGCCGGTTTCATGAAATGCTCATAGGTCCGCATCAGGCTCATTCAGTAGTTGAACTCCAGTTGGGCCCAGAATTTTTGGACATCCACATTCGGCGAAGGCAGGGATGGAACCGGGGCATCACCGCCCTGGTAATAGGCATAGGCCAGGAGCGCGGACCAGTGCTTGAGAAATTTCCTGGACACCATCACGTCATATTCCTGCCCATAATTGCCGCCGCCGTAATCGGCATCATATTTATGAAAAGTGAAATACGCCGGCAGGTTTAATGGCAGATTCACCTGGAAATAAGCATAGAGGTCATGCAAGCCTTGGGAGGGTGTGGTGAGGAAAACATCAGCCCATCCATTGAAGGCGTGCAAAGTGGCAAGCGGGGTGCGGAAAGATGTGTAGCCGCCCGCCGCGCCGCCATTGACAGCGCCACCCAGGTCCTCAAAGCCGGCACCCAACGCAACAGGGTCCAGCCTCAAGCCGCTTTCCAGGTTGAAATAGGATGCATCATAGCGCAGGGGACTGTTGCCATACTGCGTTTGCCATGCGTACTCGGCGCGGTAATCCACCCACAAATTGCGGGAGAGCGGGGCCTGCCCGGCAAAATAGCCGCCATAGGTGGCGCAGGAGCTGAGGTCATCCACACTGTCCTTCAAATTCAACAAATAGGCGTACCCCACAAAACGCCCGTATTTCCATCCTGAATAATCCAGGTTGATGAGGTGGGAATGGGATTTGAAATCCGTGTTGGCAGCGGGCAGCCCGGAGACATTACCAAAAACGCGGTTGACGTACCAAAGATAGGAATAATAAATGGCAAAATCCTTGAAAGGGGTCACGCTCATGGAAGCGGCATTAAAAGTCTGCATGTTCTGCCGCCAATTGACGTCCCCGATGAAGCGCTGGTTATCCAGGTTGATATCCTGCTGCCCCACCTTTGCAGACAGCACATTGGTGAGGTTGTAGCCCACCCAAGCCTGGTCCACCCTGGTCAGGGCCGGGTCAGCCACAACGGGACGGGCGCCCTGGCCATTGGAGCCGGCGGCGTTGTAATTATGCTCAGGCCCAAGGGCAGTCACATTCACCCCTTCGATCATGGCATCGAGGCCATAAACCGGGGCTGTGGTATAACCCAGGCGGGTGCGAAAGGTGGGGGCATAAGCGCCTTTGGTGATGGCCTTGACGCCTTCCTCCTCATCCTGCTCGTACCTGAGGCGCGCGTTGACGTTCAGCCTGCCCTGTGCCAGGGCACCGGGGATATCACCGTCCAGCAGTTTTTCCAATGCATTGGTTGAATGCAGGCAGGCGAAGGAATTCGTGGCGCCGCCCATGCCGGGCGCGGAGACAAGAGCGGGTTTGGGAGGTACGGGAGGCTGCCCCGGCCCGGGCAGCATGAAAGGCATGGAACCTGCCAGGAGAGAGGGGCCGCTGGCCATGCCCAACAGGCTTGCAAAGGTTTTTTTCCATCCAGTTTTTGAGTCGCGCCTTGATTTCATGATGATGTTTTTTCAGGGTTGTGGGTTGTCTGCGTTTCAGGAATGCGGGCCGGCCTTGGCAAACCATGTTTCAAATGAGCCCGCTCCTCCAAAAAAGAGATCAGTTGCTCCCGGCATTGGTAATAAGCCGGATCCTCGAAAAGCGCCGCACGGTTACGCGGGCGCGCAAATGGCACCTCGATCATTTCGCCAACGGTTGCGGCGGGTCCATTGGACATCATCACCACCCTGTCAGAGAGGAATAGGGCCTCATCCACATCGTGGGTCACCATGATGGCCGTGAGACGTGTTCGCTGCCAGACCTCGAGGAGCGCCTGCTGAAGCTCGATGCGGGTGAGCGCGTCCAGCATGCCAAACGGTTCATCCAACAGGAGCACCTTTGGTTTGAGGGCAAAAGCGCGGGCAATGCCCACCCTCTGCCTCATGCCCTGGCTCAGGGATCCGGCCTTCTTATCCAAGGCATCCCCCAATCCCACCACCGCCAGGTAATACTCCGCAATTTCGCGCCGCTCAGAGCGGCTGGCCGTGAAAAACACCTGGTCCACCCCCAGCATCACGTTTTCCAATGCAGTCTTCCATGGCAGCAGGCAGGGAGATTGAAAAACCACGCCCCGGTCCGGCCCCGGACCGGAAACCTCCCGGCCTGCCAGAATAATGCCGCCGGAGCTGATTTCGTTCAGGCCTGCCAGCATGGAAAGCACCGTGCTTTTGCCGCACCCCGAGTGCCCAATCAGGGCCACAAACTCGCCCTTTTTGACTTGCAGGTTGAAATCATCCACGATCACCGCAGTCCCTTTGGACGAGGCGTAAACTTTGCGAAGCTTGGAAAATTCCAGGTAAGCGCTCATGACCGGACTTCAATGGATTCCTCGCGAATCTCGCTTTTTCGCAACGCGGATTTTCTTCCGCCCATGGCCGACCGCGGCTTGTTCAGGTCCTCAGGCTCCACGTCTGGCAAAACCAATTTTCGTGACAGTGAGGTCCGGCCGCGGCGGTTGGAATCCAGCAGGTAGCCGGTCACTGCCTTGCGAAGTTGTTTAAAGCGCGGGTCGTGATTCAAAGCTTTTCGATCCCGCGGCCGTTCAATATCCACCCTGACCTCCGGCCCGAGCGTGGCCCGTGGACCCGCGCTGAGGGGAATGATCCTATCGGCAAGCAGGATTCCTTCATCCACGTCATTGGTGATGAGAACCACGGTTTTGCGGGATTCAGCCCAAATACGTTCAATTTCATCCTGCAAAGTGGCGCGGGTAAGGGCATCCAGGGCGCTCAAGGGTTCATCCAGCAAAAGAATTCGCGGATCCATGGCCAGCGCGCGGGCCACACTCACCCTCTGGCGCATGCCGCCAGACAATTCCCGGGGTCGCTTGTGGCGCGCGTGGGTGAGGTTCACCATGGCAACAAACCTTTCCACATGGTCGCGCTTCTGAATGGATGTCCAATCCGGATGCACCTGATCCACCGCCAGCCGGATGTTGCCCTCGACGGTCATCCACGGCAGGAGCGAGTAATTTTGAAACACAATTGCCCGGTCCGGTGACGGTTCGCGGATGGCCTCGCCCCTTAGTTTGATCCATCCCGAATCCGGGGCCTGCAAACCGGCGATCAGGGACATCAGGGTGGTTTTTCCGGCGCCTGAAAACCCGACAATGGCAACAAACTCCCCCTCGTAAATGGAGAGGTTGATGTCGTGAAGGACTTCGACACGGTTATGGCCGCTGCCATAGCCCTTGCAGACGCCGTTTAACTGGAGATAGGCCATGGCTTAACGGACCCCTTCCTTGTCGTAACTCACTGCGCGCTGGAGGACCATCATGACCCGGTCCAGGAGAAAACCGATGATGCCGATGGTAAACACGGCCACCATGATTTGCGCGAGGGTGTCGCTGCTTCCGTTTTGGAACATGTCCCAGACGAATTTTCCAAGGCCCGGGTTTTGGGCGAGCATTTCCGCCGCAATCAACACCATCCAGCCCACCGCCAGGGAAAGGCGCAAGCCGGTGAAAATGAGCGGCAGGGCCGAGGGGATGACGATGTGGAAGACTTTTTTGCGCCAGCCCAGGCGCAGAACCCGGGCCACGTTCAGGTAATCATTGTCCACCTGCGAAACGCCCAGGGAGGTGTTGATCAACGCAGGCCACAGGGAACACAAGGCCACGGTGAAGGCGGAGCTGATGAACGACTTTTCAAACATGGGGTCGGGAGGATTGTAGAGGGCGCTGACCATGATCATGACAATGGGAAGCCAGGCGAGGGGTGAAACGGGCTTGAACAACTGAATAAACGGACTCATGGCATTGTTCACAATCCTGCTTAACCCGCACAGAATGCCGAGCGGCACGGCGATGATTGAGGCAATGAGAAAGCCCGCAAACACGGTCTCCAGACTGGTAAAAATCTGGTCCACATACGTGGGCGGGCCGGAATATTTGCGCACGCGCCATTTTTCACCGGGATGCGCGGCGAGGAATTCACGCATGCGCTGCGCCTGCTTGGTTTCAAACGCCGCCCGGGCAGCGCGGTCATCCTTGTACTCCTGCCAAAGCGCCCCGGCCTGTTTCCAGACAGCCCCGGGTCCCGGCACGGAGCCAAAACTCACCTTCACGTGATCCGCAGTCCAACTCCAAGCCGCCAAAAACAGTAGAAATGATAAAATGGGAACGCCGATGTCTGAAAAAATCTGGCGCCATTGTTCATTGGGTTCATCCCCTTTGATCAGCCTCAGGAATGGAATAAACCATTCCAAACCGAAATGTTCACAAGTTTGAATGAGTGCAGTCATTTTTTAATAAGGGGAGGGTTCAATCCTTAAGTCCCATGGCAAAACTGCGGAGGTAGGCATTGGGTTGATGGCCATCGTACATCACTCCATCTATGAAATTGGTTGTGGGGGGCTTAAACCCGTCGGTGCCGGGAATATCATCGGGGCTGAGGACCCCCTGCTTGAGCAGCGCGCGGGCGGCCTCCAGGTATATGTCGGGACGGTAAACCTTCGCCACCGTGCGGGCATACCATGCATCATCATGAGGTGATGAAATCTGGCCCCACCGGCGCATCTGGGTTAAAAACCAGATGCCATCGCTGTAGTATGGGTAGGTGGCATGATATCGAAAAAACACATTGAAATCCGGAAGGCTGCGTACATCCCCGGGCATGTATTCCCATGTCCCGGTCATGGAGTTGGCGATGACATTTTCATCGGCCCCCACATATTCGGGGCGTGCGAGCAGGTGACAGGCTTCGCGGCGGTTTTGCGGGCTGGCATCCAGCCATTGCGCCGCGCGGATCAAAGCTTTGATCAATGCGACATGGGTTTTCGGGTACTGGGCGGCCCAGGCGGCGGTCACCCCGAACACTTTTTCAGGATTGTTCCTCCAGATTTCATAATCCGTGACCACACTCACCCCGATGCCCTCCAACACGGCCTTCTGATTCCACGGTTCGCCCACGCAATAACCCTGAATGGTGCCCTGTGCCATGGTCGCCGGCATTTGAGGCGGAGGAGTGACCGACAGCAAAACGTCCCCGCCGGATGTTCCAGTGGTGTTTGCCGGAGTGTAAAAGCCCGGATTGATGCCCCCTGAAGCCAGCCAATATCGGAGGTAATAGTTATGAGTGGAGACGGGAAAAACCATGGCCAGCTTCAAGGGGTCGCCATCCTCCTTGTGCTGCTGGACAATGTCTTTGAGAAACTCTGCCTGTATAGGCCGCTTGACCGGGCTTTTACCAAGTTCGGGATGCGCAGTCAGCATCTGCTGCCATAAATCCTTTGAAACAGTGATGGCGTTGCCATTTAAATCCATGCTAAACGCTGTCACGAGGTCTGCCTTGGCTCCAAAACCTATGGCGGCCGCCAGGGGCTGACCCGCCAGCATTTGCGCTCCATCCAACTCCCCTGAGACCACCCGGTCCACGAGGATTTTCCAATTGGCTTGAGGCTCCAACGTCACATCCAGCCCCTCCTGATCAAAAAAACCTTTTTCCTTGGCTATCACCAGGGGGGCGCAATCGGTGAGTTTGATGAAACCCAGGGTCAACTCCGGTTTCTCCACGTCCTGAGCATTGGAAACCGCGTCTGACAGGACCCAGGAAATCAAACTGAGCGCGAGCAAAAACCTGCCCCAAACCATGACTGCTTTGCAGGAACGGCCTGCCCGGACGGGCAAAACGGAAAGCCCCGGGCATTTTTTTGAGAGCAGGCAGGGATTTGCGGGGAAAGTTTGATCCAATAGATTGCCGTGAATGGGGGTTTTCATTTTGAAAAAGGGTTTGGCGGGCCGTGGGGGGTTATGCATTCGACAAGGCGGGCGAAGTCTTGCGGGAGATTGGACCCGGGGTGGCTTCCTCCACGCCCCCGGCAACCGGTAGCGCGGAAGTGGAGTGCAGGGCCTTGTTGAAAAGATCCGCCCGGTAAACGCGCCTGCATAATTCGAAACTCATCATCGCCGGGTCCAGGCAGATGCCGCTGCTGCGCACGAGGTCAAAAAGCCACGCCGCTTTTTCCGGTGAAGGTTCGTTCGCCTTGGGACCATGGAACATGATAAAACCGGGAAAATTCCTGAATCCAGCGGGGCCAGTATCCAAGAGGCCCCCCAAGCCGCGGACCAGGGTATCCGCATCCACGCCAATATAACTTGGGCGGGACAAAACCTCCGCCACTGCCCGGTGATTGGCGGGGTTCTGGCAAAAGGCGCATGCCTCAACCAAGGCCCGAACCAGTGCCAGGAGTTCTGGCTCGCGACGCGCGGCAAACTCATTGCGCACCATCAACACCTTTTCCGGATGATGAGAATCCAACTCCCTGCTGGTGGCGGCAATCCAGCCCACGCCAGCTTCCACAGCCACGGAATTCCAGGGTTCACCCGAGCAAAAGCCATCCAAATTGCCCGCCTTTAAATTGGCGGCCAACTGGGGGGGAGGCACTGTCACGATGCGCACGTCGCGTTCCGGGTCAATGCCATGGCGTCCGAGCCATTTGCGCAAAAGTTGGCGGTGTGAGGAAAAGGGGAAGACCGACCCGAAAGTGAGAAGGCCGTTCCTGCGTGAAGAGCGGATGTGTTCGCGCAGTGATTCGCCATCACGCACTTTCCTGTCCCACAAATCTTTTGACAGTGTGATGGCATTTCCATTCAGGCTCATCACCAGGACGGTGCAGCAATCCACGGCGATGGATCCCAGGCCGAGCGAGGCCGTCAGGGGCATTGCAGCCAGGGCATGACTGGCTTCCAACTCCCCGTAAACCATTTTGTCCCGCACCGTGGCCCACCCCAATTCCCGGCTCAGGCGGACCTTTAAACCATGCCGCGCATAAAGTCCCAGCTCAAGGGCCATGACCACCGGGGCACAATCCGTGAGCGGCACAAACCCCAGGCGCAGATCGCCGGATTCAGGCCCGGTATTTTTCTGGATTTTTTTATTCATCGCCAATCACACAAAGACAATTCATGCCCACAGCCCGCCACATGCCATTTCTGGCAAATGGCCCAATGAATGCTTGGAATTGTTTGCATGAAGTGGATGAAAGGTTTTCATATATGCGCGAACCCATAGACAGCAGGCGGCTGCAACAGTTTTCCGTGCTGGCACGCACGGGCAGCTTTACACAGACAGCCCGTGAGTTGCATTTGACGCAATCGGGCATCAGCCATTCCATGAAGGCCCTGGAACGTGAAGCGGGCTGTAGACTTTTGGACAAGCTGGGCAAAAAAGTTGTGCTGACCCAGGCGGGGGAGCAGTTGTTGCAGCATGCCGGAAAAATTCTTGCCGAAATGGAGGCGGCACACTCGTCCCTGGGAGCCTTGGGCAAATGGGGCCGTGGCCGGTTGCGATTGGGGGCCAGCACCACCGCCTGCCAGCATATCATTCCGCCGGTGTTGAGGGAATTCAAGGAGAGTTTCCCGGAACACGCCATCACCCTTGAACCGGGCGACACTCCCCAACTGGTCACCGCACTGCTCCGGCATCGCATTGACCTGGCGCTGACCTTGGAGGCGGATCACGAACCACAACTGGAATTTCACCCGCTATTCACGGATGAACTGCATTTCATTGTTTCACCATTGCATCCCTGGGCGCGGTCAGGACGGGTGAAGCACGAGGAAATTCCCGCTCAAAACTATATTCTATACAGCAAGAACAGCATCACCTTCCGGTTGATTGAGGATTATTTCCGGCGGGAGGACATGGTTTTGAACACCGTCATTGAGGTGGGCAGCATGGAAGCCACCAAGGAACTGGCCAAACTGGGGCTTGGCATCAGCATCCTGGCCCCCTGGGTCTGCCGCAGGGAAATCGAAGACGGCGCGCTGGTGGCATTGCCCCTGGGCCGGAAAAAGCTGGTTCGGCATTGGGGCATCCTCCACTGGCGCAACCGCCGGCTGAATCTTGCCGAGGAGACCTTCATAGGCCTTTGCAAATCCGTCTCGGAGAATTTCCGTCGCCCGTCATGAATGGCCGCCGGTGGAAAACAGGCTGCCCTTCAGAATCACCGCCTGGCCCGGGGGCAGGTGTAAATCCAGGGCGCAGCCCCGGTAATCAACCCGGCAATGATCCGGCCCATGCAGGTTTTGGATTGAAGCCTGAACCAACCTGCCTTGTGACCACTGCAATTCCACGACATACCCGCCCCTGGCCACCAACCCATCCACGCGGCCATCAGGCCAGGCGGAAGGCAATGCAGGAAGAAGGTCAATGGAGTTGTTTTGGGATTGGAGAAGCATTTCAGCAATCCCGGCCGTTCCGCCAAAATTTCCATCTATTTGAAAAGGCGGGTGGGCATCCAGCAAATCCGGGTAACATCCGCCAGTCCATTTGGATGGGCCGGACCTGTCATCGTTGGCGGGTTTGACCAGGTTTTGCAAGAGAAGGAAGGCATGGTCGCCATCGTGCAGGCGGGCCCACATGGCCATGCGAAAGGCCGTGGCCCAGCCGGTGCTCTCATCCCCGCGCGCAATCAACGTTTTCCGGGCAGCCTCCGCCAGCGCCGGGGTTTGTTCCAGCGAAATTTCATTTCCGGGGTAAAGCCCCCAAAGATGGGAGGTGTGGCGATGATGCGGATCCTCCTCAGGATACGCCTTGAGCCATTCCATCACCCGACCGTCCGGACCGATCTGCGTGGGCGGAAGGCGATCCATTTTGGACTTCCAAACCCGGGCCAAATCCCGGTCTTCGCCCAGGATGGTGGAGGCCTGGATGCAGGCACCAAATAAAAACCGGAGCAGTTGGTTGTCAAAGGTGGGCCCCATGCAGATATGAGCCGCCTTGCCATCAGGCATGATGAAGGCGTTTTCCGGTGAATTGGCCGGCGCAGTGACCAGCCAGTGGTGGCTGGGCTCCTCAATGAGCATGTCACTGAAAAACAATGCCGATCCCTTGAGGACGGGATAAATTTCCCGCAAATACCGGGTGTCCCCGTTAAACAGGTAGTGATCCCAGAGATTCTGGCAAAGCCAGGCGCCGCCCGTGGAAGTGGACCCCCAAGAGGCGCTTTCCCCGGGCGAGGTAAAATCCCAGGCATTGGCCAGCACGTGTGCC
>DAIDJC010000049.1 GCA_027451565.1 Limisphaerales bacterium
GCTTTATCCGGGTGGTTTACCAAAAACTGGCTGCCAACCTATCTTTCAGACAGTTTCAAAATGGCCGAGGGACCCGCCGGCCTTTCAGCCACCGGTTTTATTCAAGTCGCCAGTTTTTTGGGTGTGTTGCTGGGAGGAATCCTGGCTGACCGCTGGATGCGATTGAATAACAGGGGAAGAATCCACACCAGCGCCTTGGGCTTGTTCTTGCTGGTCCCGGCATTGATGGGAATTGGTTTTGCCCCCACACTCATGCTGACCTTGGCCTGCCTGGTGTTGTTCGGTTTGGGCTGGGGCCTTTTTGATTGCAACAACATGCCCATCCTCTGCCAAATCGCCCGGCCCGAGCTTCGGGCCACTGCGTATGGATTGATGAATTTTGTCAGCATCAGCGTGGGGGCGGTTGCGACAGTGGGATTTGGCTGGATGAGGGATCGCGGAATGGGTTTTTCAACTGCCCTGGCCTTGGCGGCGCTGGCCTGCCTCGCCAGTGTGGTTTTAATTTTAAGAATCAAGCCAGCCGGCGAATTGGAACATGCATTGTGAAATGAAACTGCCTTTGACTGGAATTGTCCCACCCATGGTAACCCCGCTAAAGGGGAGGGATGAATTAGATTGTGAAGGGCTGGAGCGGTTGATTGAGCATCTCCTTTCCGGAGGGGTGGCGGGGCTTTTTATTTTGGGTACCACGGGTGAGGGTCCCAGCCTGGGCTACGCCTTGCGGGAAAGCTTGATTGAGCGCGCGTGCGCGCAGGTGGCAAACCGTGTTCCCATCCTGGTGGGAATCACCGACACGGCATTTGTGGAATCCCTGAAGATGGCACGGGTGGCCGCCAGGGCAGGGGCTTCCGCCGTGGTCCTGGCCCCGCCTTATTACCTGCCGGAGGCCCAGCCAGAATTGCAGGAGTACCTGGATCATCTCATTCCCGAGCTGCCCCTGCCTTTGTTTCTTTACAACATGCCAGCCTTGACCAAGGTTAGCATCGAGACGGACACCATTCGCAAAATGATGGATTACAAGCAGGTCATCGGCTTCAAAGACAGCTCTGGCGACATGGGCTATTTTAAAAAGGTTTCAGAAATCATCAAAGCTCGGCCTGATTGGTCTCTCCTGGTCGGGCCTGAAGAGCGGTTGCTGGATTCCATGCAGCTTGGAGGAAACGGCGGGGTGAGCGGCGGTGCCAATATGTTTCCCGCCTTGTACGTGAAATTGGTCCAGGCCTTTGTTGGCGGCGACCTTGCCCGGGCCCGGGAATTGCAAAACCAAATCCAACGGGTCAGTGATGCCTTATACCGCGTGGGCCGTCATTCCTCCGCCATCATCAAGGGAATCAAATGCGTTCTGGCGTGCAGGGGCGTATGCCAGGATTTTATGGCGGAGCCTTTCCACAGGTTCCGGCAGGAAGAGCGCCAAAAGGTGAGGCAAAACCTGGCCCTGATCGAAAAAGAAATCGCCTCCCTGAATCTTTAATGCCAATGAATTCCTCACTTTCCCCACTTCCACATGGCGAGCCGCAGGAGTCCAGAAAACGGATTACACAAGAAGGCGGGCTGAAGTTGGCGTGGCGCTGGACAGGCATTTTATTCCTGCTTTTATGGATTGTGCCCGCAAAGGGCCTGCCTCCGGACGATTCCAGCCCGGCAACCGCCAAAGGCTCCATTCTTTCCAACCAGGATATCGAACAGTTTGTTGCCCGTTTCAACTCCATGGAGGATCAAAATGTGACCAATTCCATTCCGGATGCCATGTCTGCGGCTTGGTTGGAAAGAGAGATTCCCCGGTTCGATTGCCCTGATCCTGAGGTGAAGGAAATGTATTATTACCGCTGGTGGTCTTACCGCAAACACATTGAAAAAACCCCGGATGGGTATGTCCTCAGCGAATTCCTGACACGATCCCTTCCGGGCAGCAGCGCCCTGGGTCATCAAATTGCCGAGGGCCGGTGGCTGCATGATTCCATCTATATGGATGACTACGCGCGATACTGGCTGCGCAGCCCTGAAAATATGGGGCAATTACACAAATACAGCAACTGGCTGGAATCGGCCCTTTATGACCGTTATTGTGTGATTTTGGACCGGGAATTCATCTCTTCCATTCTCGGCCAACTGGCGCAGGATTACCAGAAATGGGAACAGGACCATCTCACACGGGATGGATTGTTCTGGCAGTATGATGTTCGTGATGGAATGGAGGAATCCATCAGCGGTTCGCGCACGGTCAAGAACCTGCGACCTACGATCAATAGTTACATGTATGCAAACGCTCGGGCCATTGCCGCCATGGCACAAATGGCGGGAAAACCGGGCATGGCGGCGGAATTTACCGAGCGTGCAAACAGGTTGCGCCAACTTGTGGAATCCAATTTGTGGCAGCCTCAGGCCCGCTTTTATGAAGTCCAGCGGCCCAATGGTGAATCGTCCGGTGTTCGCGAGGAATTGGGTTTTATCCCCTGGATGTTTGACCTTCCGCCTGATGACGCCAATCATGCCATCGCTTGGACGCAGTTGACTGCCCAAGGGGGATTTTCCGCGCCTTATGGAATCACCACCGCAGAACAGCGCAGCCCGTTTTTTCGCACCCATGGCTATGGACATTGCGAATGGGACGGCGCTGTTTGGCCATTCGCCACCTCTCAGACACTGGATGCATTGTCCCGGCTGCTGAGGGATTACCGCCAATCCGTTGTTTCCAAAAGCCAGTTCTACGATGCCTTTCTAACCTATGTGGAAAGCCAGCATGCAGGCGGCAAACCTTACATTGGCGAGTATCTCGATGAAACCACCGGCCAGTGGATCAATGGCAAGGCAGGTCGCAGTCGTTATTACAATCATTCCACTTTTGCGGATTTGGTCATCACCGGGGTTGTGGGTTTGGTGCCGCGCGCCGATGACACGCTTGAAGTCTGGCCGCTGTTGCCTGATCACCTGTGGGATTATTTCTGCCTGGATGATGTTTTCTATCATCACCACAGGATCAGCATCGTCTGGGATCAGGATGGGCGGCATTATGGAATGGGAAAGGGCTTGATTGTGTTCGTGGACGGCCAAAAATGGAGGAAATCCAGCCAGTTGAGTCAATTGGAGGGAAGACTGCCATGAAAAAAGTCATCCCAATTCGCATCCTCTGTTTTATCGTGCAGCGGCGCACGCAGTGGGTGCCCCGTGCCTTGCTCAGGGCGGTGTTCATTCCTTTCATTGCCGCCACGTGCTGTCTGCCTGCTGCCGCGCGAAAACCCGGCGCAACGCCGGTTAACCCGGTTTCGCTGGGGAAAGACGGAAAATTGGCCTATGGACAGGATGAAAAAGGAGACAGGATTCCTGATTTCTCAAGCTGCGGTTATGCGGGTGGAGACCGGGATATTCCCGATGTCCCGGTGAAAGTGGTGGTGGCTCCCATGGCCGGGGATGAAACCCTGCGCATTCAAAAGGCCCTGGATTACGTGGCGAGCCTGCCATTGGATGAGCACGGAATGAGGGGGGCTGTTCTGTTGTCACGCGGACGGCACGAGGTGCACGGGGCGCTGCGCATCAACCATTCTGGAGTTGTTTTGAGGGGGGAAGGCATGGGGGACGGAGGCACGCTGCTGGTGGCGACCGGAACGCATCGTCGCACATTGATTGTAGTCCAGGGTATCCAGGACATTTCAATCCGTACCAACGACCAATGGCAAATCTGCGGCGGTTATGTGCCCGTGGGAGCGACTCAATTTGCCGTGGCCGACTCTGCAGGTTTGCATGTGGGCGACACCATCCATATTGTGCGCCCCAGCACCCGTGAATGGATCGAGCAGTTGGGGATGATGGAATTCGGGGGCGGCATAGGGGATTGGCGCCTGGTATGGCATCCCGGACACTACAATCTGGTGTGGGACAGGGAAATAGTGGGGGTGAATGGCAACCAGGTGGTTGTGGATGCCCCCATTACCTCCGCATTGGATCCCACGTTGGGAGGCGGGTATGTAGAAACCTGTCAATGGCCCGGGAGGATATTCAATGTGGGCGTTGAAGGCATGCGGATTGTTTCGGATTACGATCCTGCCAATCCGCGGGATGAAAATCATTCCTGGTATGGCATCACCTTTGAGAATGGGGAGGATGCATGGGTGCGGCAGGTGACCTTTGAGCATTTTGCCGGGACCGCCGTGGCTGTTTACGAAACCTGCAAGCGCATTACCGTGCAGGATTGCATCTCTCTTGCGCCTGTTTCAGAAATAGGGGGCTGGCGGCGGGACACCTTCTTCACCATGGGCCAGCAGACCCTGTTTCTGTGCTGCTATGCCGAGCACGGACGCCATGATTTTTCCACCGGTTTTTGCGCGGCCGGGCCTAATGCATTTGTCCAATGTGAAGACCTGCTTCCGGCTGCGGATAGCGGAGCCATGGGTGCATGGTCCAGTGGCACACTTTTTGACAATGTGCGAATTGACGGGGGCAGCCTCAGCCTGGCAAACCGGGGCGCGGATGGCGAAGGGTCAGGCTGGTCCGGGGCCAATTCTGTTTTTTGGCAATGCGATGCCTCGAAAATCATTTGCGAAAATCCGCCCGGCGCCCAAAACTGGGCGCTTGGCTGCTGGGGCGAATTTTCTGGAAACGGCGTCTGGCGGGATTCAAATGCCTCCGTCAAGCCAGTCAGCCTTTTTGCGGCCCAAGTTCATGACCGATTGGGCGCGGATGCCGCCGGACGCATTCGCCTCATGCAGCGGGATTTCAATGAGATGTCCAATCCGTCTCAAGCCCAAGCCGCTCAATTGATCGCCTCCTCCCTGAAGCCGGCGGAAACCCTGGAGCAGTTCATCCGCAAGGATGCCGCAAGTCATCCCGTGGAAACAACCAGCGCCGGGGCCAGGCTGGTGGACGATTTGCCGGGAAGCCCCGCTCCTGCACCCTCGAAGAAAAACACGGTTGAAATGACCAATGGATGGCTGGTGGTGAACGGGCGGTTGTTGACCGGGTCCGTGGAAGCTGTCAACTGGTGGCGGGGCAACATGCGCCCAAGTGAGGCGGCAGATTACGGGGTGAATCTGACCAGGTTTGCTCCAGGACGGGTCGGGCCCGGTTTCACGGATGATTTGAAAGCCGTTGCGGATGACATGTTGTCCCACCACCAGGCAGCTTTGGACCACCATTATGGGCTTTGGTACGATCGCCGGCGCGAGGACCATGAGCGCATCCGGCGCGAGGATGGCGATGTCTGGGCTCCGTTTTATGAGCAGCCTTTCCAGCGGACTGGTCAGGGTATGGCCTGGGATGGATTGAGTTTGTATGACCTGACCCGTTACAATCCCTGGTATTGGTCCCGGCTGCGGGAATTTGCAACGCTTTGCGATGAGCGCGGTTTGTTGTTGTTCAACGAAAATTATTTTCAACACAACATTATCGAGGCTGGCGCCCACTGGGTGGATTGTCCGTGGCGGACCGCCAATAATATCAATGAAACCGGTTTCCCTGAGCCTCCTCCCTTTGCCGGGGACAAGCGAATTTTCATGGCCGCCCAGTTTTATGACGTTTCGCAGCCCGTCCGGCGCCGTTTGCATGCCGCATTCATCCGTCAAAACCTGGATGATTTCACCAATCAATCCAATGTCATCCAGTTCACCAGCGCAGAATTCACCGGGCCGCTTGCTTTCGAGCAATTCTGGCTGGATACCGTGGCAGGCTGGGAAAATGACACGCACCGGCATCCGTTGATCGCCCTGGCAGCCCCCAAAAATGTCCAGGACGGCATTCTCTCGGATCCCGGAAGAGCCGCCGTGGTGGATGTGCTTTGCTTTCGTTATTGGTGGAGAACCGATCGGGGGTTGTTTGCGCCTCTGGGCGGAATCAATCTCTCTCCCCGGCAATTTGAACGCAAATGGCATGGAGGCACCCCGCGCGATGAGGACCTTGCGGGCATGGTCTCTGAATACCGTTTTAAATTCCCGGATAAAGTCATCATGGCTTCCGGCGAGGATGAGAGCCTGCATGGTTTATGGGCTTATCTATGTGCCGGGGGATCACTGCCTGATTTGCCGGAATCCACCGATGACCGCCTTCTGAAAGCTGTTCCCTGCATGACCGCATGGAAAGCGGCCCCCGCCAATCATTTTTGGGCCCTTCGCCAACCCGGCGCACAATTCCTCGTTTACAATGGCAGCCAGAATTCCGCCAGCCTGGATCTTTCGACGGAAAAAGGGCGGTTTCAACTGCATGAAGTGTCCCTTGGCACCGGAGCCGTTTCAAGCTCCGCGCAAAATATCGAGGCCGGTGGAACCCTTTCGCTGCCCCGCGGACTCTGGTGGCTGACCCGTGATTCGTTATGAAAAAAATGATGCTCATGTTGGTCGCAGCCCTGATGGCCCTTGTGTTTTCGCCGGCAAAGGCGGATGTGGAGCAGTGGGGTAGGTTTGAGGTTGCCCTGCCTGGACCCACCAATGGGAATCCATTCACGGATGTCCAATTCACGGCAAAATTTTTTCAGGGGGATGATGAGGTGCAAGCCCCGGGTTTCTATGATGGAAACGGCGTCTATCGTGTTCGTTGCATGCCTGATAAAATCGGGACCTGGCATTATGTCACCCAAAGCTCAAGCCCCAGCCTTGATGGCCGCACCGGGTCATTTGAGGTGACACCTGCCAGCGGTTCCAACCACGGGCCGGTGAGGGTGGCCAACGTTTATCATTTTGCCTATGCCGATGGCACGCCCTATGAGGAATTGGGCACCACCTGTTATGCCTGGATACACCAGGGAGAAAAACTTCAGGAGACCACATTGCGCACCCTGGCGGATTCCCCATTCAACAAGGTGCGAATGTGTGTGTTTCCAAAAAGATATGCCTGGAACACCAACGAGCCGGAGTTGTATCCCTACGAGGGCATTCCTCCTCAAACATGGGATTTCACCTGCTTTAACCCGCTTTTTTTCCGGCATTTGGAGCAGCGCATACAGGATTTGCAGAATCTCAATATTCAAGCCGATGTGATTCTTTTTCATCCCTATGATGGGGGGCATTGGGGATTTGACCGGATGCCTGCGGTGTCGGACGACCTCTACGTGCGGTACCTGGTATCGCGGCTGGCTTCCTATCGAAACGTATGGTGGTCTCTTGCCAATGAATGGGACTTCATGAAGTTCAAAAAGGAATCGGATTTCGTGCGTTTCGGTGAAATCATCTCGCAGAATGATCCCTTCCACCATTTGCTGTCCATTCACAATGGGAGTCTTATTTTTAATGACACGTTGCCGTGGATCACCCATGCGAGCATCCAGAACGGCATGGCAGTGGAAAGCCCTGCCAGCGCGGAGCTTTACCGCGATGTCTATCGAAAACCGGTGGTGTATGACGAGGTGAAGTATGAGGGTGACATTCCCCTCCGCTGGGGAAATCTCTCCCCCCAGGAGATGGTATTCCGATTCTGGAACGGGGTTGTGGCCGGCACTTATGTGGGGCATGGAGAAACCTATCTAAGCCCGGATGACGTGTTGTGGTGGTCCAAGGGCGGGGTGCTCAAGGGCCAAAGCCCTGCGAGGCTGGCCTTCCTCAAAAAAGTTCTCGATTCCGCCCCTGTCACCGGCATTGACCCCATGGAAAAATGGCAAAACCCTGATATCGGTGGAAAAGCCGGCCAATATTACCTGATTTACTTCGGCAAAAGCACCCCAACCGCCTGGAAATTTTCCCTGCCCCGGTCCCCAGCCCTGGCTGAGAATGCCCGCTTCAAGGCGGAAGTCCTGGATACATGGAAAATGACCATAACTCCGGTCCCGGAAGATTTCATTGTCCACAAAGTCACCGATTATTCTTTTGAGGATCAGAAGGGACGCTCCATTTCACTGCCCGGACGTCCTTACATGGCCATTCGCATCACTGCCCTGTGAACCAGGTCTGAGCACATGGGAATGAAGGCTTTTTGTTAATCTGTGTTGAAATAGTTTGAAAATGAAAAAAAAATTCATGGTCTGCGGCCTGATGGGGTTCCTATTGCTCACCGCCTTTGAACATGTCCTGGGGTCAGCAGCGGTTTGCATTGTGATGGACCCCCAAGCCAGCCCCAGGATCCAATACGGGGCGAAACAGCTTCAAGCTGCCCTGATCTCCATCCACTGCCCGGTTCAAGTTGAAGCCAAACCGGTTCCTGGCATGAGATGCATCCGCCTGGACTGCCAGGCTCATCAAACCATGCCATCCGAAGGCTTCGTCTTTGCAATGAGCCCGGATCAAAATATCACCGTTGAGGGCGGTGACGATTCCGGCATTTTATACGGCTGCATGGAACTGGCGGAACGGTTTCAAAAAAGTCATGAATGGCCCGGGCGCGAACTGGATGGCTGGCATGATGCGCCAGTGATGAAACTCAGGGGGACATGCGTTGGTTTGCAAAAAACCTACATTCTGCCGGGGCGTCACGTGTACGAATACCCGATCACCCCCGAGTTGTTTCCGTGGTTTTACGACCGCAGCCTGTGGGTCCAATACCTGGATTTCCTGGCGCAAAACAGGATGAACACTCTGTACCTGTGGAGTGGCCATCCATTCGCCTCGCTGGTGCGGGTGAAAGATTATCCCTATGCAGTGGAAGTTCCGGAGGCGACTTTTGCGAAAAACAGGGAGCTTTATCGCTGGCTGGTCCAGGAATGCGACCGGCGCGGAATCTGGCTGGTCCAGATGTTTTACAACATCCTGGTCTCAAAACCATTTGCTGAAACGAATGGGATCAGCACCCAGCTCAGCGCCCCGACTCCCCTGACGGAGGATTACACCCGCAAATCCATCGCCCAGTTTGTCAACGATTACCCGCATGTGGGATTGCTGGTGTGCCTGGGAGAGGCCTTGCGTGGAACTGAAAACCAATTGGAATGGTGCACCAATGTCATCATTCCAGGGATGATGGACGGCATGCGCGAGGCAGGCTTGCAGTTTGAACCGCCTATTGTCATTCGCACTCATGCCATGGACCCCTATGCCATCATGCCCGCCGCCTGCAGCCTTTACACCAACCTTTTTACCATGTCCAAATACAACGGCGAATCTTTGACCACGTGGGAGCCAAGGGGAAAGGATCAAGCCATCCACCTGGCCATGAGCAAGCTCGGGCCGCACGTGGTAAATGTTCATATTCTTTCCAACTTGGAGCCGTTTCGCTATGAAGACGTGGATTTCATCAAGAAATGCGTGCAGGCCTGCCGGGAGAGGCTTGGCGCAACGGGCTTGCACCTGTATCCCCTCTGCTATTGGAACTGGCCCTATTCCGCAGACGCCGCGGAACCACCCCTTTTGCAATGGGAAAGGGATTGGATTTGGTTCACGGCCTGGTCTCGGTACAGTTGGAATCCCTATATCCCCGACGCGGCGGACCATGAATACTGGATCCGGCGCCTGACGGATTATTATGGCGATGAAACCGCGGCCCGGCATTTGTTGGCGGCAATGAATCAGGCGGGGGAAATTGCACCCATTTTGATTCGCAGGCTGGGGATAACAGAGGGCAACCGGCAGACCCTTTCGCTGGGCATGACCTTGGATGAATTGGTGCATCCCAAAAAGTATGGGGCCATTCCCGATTTGTGGGAGTCCCAGGCGCCTCCCGGGGAGCGGTTGGATGAATATGTCCAAAAGGAATGGAATCACCAGTCTCATGTGGGTGAGACCCCCGAAAGCGCCATCCAGCAGGCGCTCGCATGCGCCGCCCAGGCCGTGGAGGAGGTGGATGCCGCCGGACCGTTTGTGAAAAGGAACCGCGAGGAATATCTGCGGTTGCGAAATGATATTGATTGCCAGCACGCCCTGGCCGAAAATTATGCCGCCAAGACCAAGGCCGCCGAGTGGATGCTGAGGTTCGATTACAGCCACAAAATCGAGGACAGGGTCCAGGCTGGCCAATGCCTGGCTCAAAGCCTGAAATGGTTTGAAGAACTCGACCGGCTTGCCACTCCTGCGTATCACTTTGCCAATGGCATGCAAACCTCCCAAAGAAAAATCCCATTCACGGGCGGCCATGGCAGAGCTGGCGCCAATTATTTGTGGTCGCAAGTCCTTCCCCTCTATCAAAAGGAATTGGCGGATTTTCAGGCCGGCTTGGATGCCGCCGCCCCGGCCCGGGCGGACCAATCCCCCTCAGCCGCCCCATGGCCTGCGGCGGATTTCACCCTGGTTTCAACCAATGCCGAAACCTATCCGGTGGTTTTGGGCGCCCGCGTTTTTACCGACCGTAATTTTGTCCTGGAAAAAATCAATCCCGCTTTGCGCAGGATGACCGGGATCCGTTTTTCACATGAGCAGGCCAAAAAGGGGCATTACCAACCCATCGTGTTTTCGGTGCGCGAACCTGTCCGCGTGCTGGTGGGGTATTTTGACAGCGCCGCCAAGGGATGGTTGCAGGTGCCGCAGTTGGAAACCACTGCCCAGGCGGATGAGCGCGGCGGAGTGGATGTCGCGCTGCCTGATGCGGTGACCGTGAGCGGATGCCCGCCAGTCAATGTCCATGCTTTCAGGTTTGATGCCGGGGTTCAAAAGTTGGAAATGATCGGCCGGGGCAGCTTCATCATCCTTGGCGTTGTTCCCGCCTCGTTCGACCTTGCCGCGCCGGCGGGCGGGATTTGATTTTCATGAAAGAAAACTCTGCGAAAAAGGGAGGAAAGGGCAAAGCGTGGTCCGGTGCGATGTGGAGCGTCCTTCTAGGTTGCGTGGCTGCTTGCGGACCTGCCATGGCAGGTTTGGCGGCGGCAGGTTCGCCGGATGCGGCCGGGGCGGGCCTGTTGCCGGTGACTGATGTCGCGGCCAGTCCCATGGCCAAGGTGCAGCCCATTGGCCTCAATTCAGCCCATTGGACCTATGGCTTTTGGAAGGATCGGTTTGAACTTTGTCGCACTCAAATGATTCCTTCCATGGAACGCTTGATGGAAGGCACAAACTACAGCCAGTTTTTTCGCAACTTCGAGATTGTGGCGGGGGATGAATCCGGAAAATCGCGCGGGGCCACTTTCAACGACGGGGATTTTTATAAATTCATCGAGGCGGCCAGCGCCATGGAGGCAGCCACGCGGGACCCGGTTCTCAAATCCAACCTGGATCGCATGATCGCCGTGATGGGGCGCGCCCAGCAGCGGGATGGCTATTTGGATACCTGGGTGCAGCTTCACCAGCGCCGTGGCGACACCAATGCGTTTCCCTTTTCCAACCCTGAGAATTTTGAAATGTACAACGCTGGCCAGTTGATGACCGCAGCCTGCATCAATTACCGTTCGACCGGCGAAACCAACCTGCTGGCGATTGCCTGCCGGGTGGCCGACCACCTGGCCGCCGTGTTTGCCAGTCCCACGCCGCGCCTGGCCGAAAACCTGATTTGCCCCTCGCATTACATGGGGTTGGTGGAGCTTTATCGAACCACCCATGACCCAAGGTATTTGAACCTGGCGCGCCAATTTCTCGCCATGCGGGACCTTGTCCAGGATGGCACGGCGGATAACCAGGATCAAATGCCGCTGGACAAGCAAACCGAGGCGGAGGGTCATGCCGTTCGGGCGAATTACCTTTATGCGGGAATGTCGGATTTGTACCTGGAAACGGGGGACAAGGGGCTGTGGCAGGTTGTGGAGCGCATGTGGACCAATGTGGTGGAGTGCAAAATGTACATCACCGGCGGCTGCGGTGCGTTGTATGACGGCGCCGCACCGGACGGGGGCAAGGATCAGAAAAAAATAACCCGCATTCACCAGGCCTACGGACGGGACTTTCAACTTCCCAACATCACCGCCCATAACGAGACGTGCGCCAATATTGGAAATGCCCTCTGGAATTGGCGCATGTTCCTCGCCACTGGGGAGGCCCGCCACATGGATGTGGTGGAGTTGGAGCTTTATAACAGCGTGCTTTCAGGTGTGAGCCTGGACGGCACAAACTTTTTCTACACCAACCCCCTGCGCGTGACGGATCCTTTGCCCACCACCCTGCGCTGGCCCCGCACGCGCGTTCCGTTCCTGAGTTCTTTCTGCTGCCCTCCCAATCTCCTGCGCACGATTGCAGAGTCCGCCGCCTATGCCTACGCGATGACCCCGGGCATGGTTTGGGTGAACCTTTACGGCGGCAGCGCCGTAAGCCTCATCCTGCCTGATGGCAATCATGTCCGCTTGGTGCAGCAAACTGATTACCCTTGGAATGGAAGGGTGCGCATCGTTATCCAGGAGTGCGGCAAGGAACCGTTTGCTTTGAACTTGCGCATCCCAGGCTGGGCCAAAGGGGCGACCTTCCGGGTTAATGACGGGCCCCCGGATGTGTCCTCCGCTTCAGGAACTTACCACGCGGTGCGCCGGATATGGCATCCTGGCGATTTTTTGGATCTGGATATACCGATGCCCGTCCGCATGATTCAGGCCAACCCCCTGGTGGAGGAAGACATCAACCAGGTGGCATTCCAACGGGGACCGGTGGTGTACTGCCTTGAATCGCCAGATTTGCCCGCAAAAATCCGGGTTCAAAATGTTCTTGTTCCTCCGGATATTTCCCTGGCCGCCCGCTATGACCGACAGCTCCTGGATGGGGTGGTGGTGCTTGAGGGGAAGGCGCTGGCCCAAAACCAACTCAACTGGAGCGGGGCTTTGTACCGGGATTTTCAAGGGGATAACCTGGAAAATATGAACCTGCGGTTGATACCATACTCTGTCTGGCAGAACAGGGGTCCGTCGGAAATGTCCGTGTGGCTGCCCCTGGCAGCTCGTTGACGGTGGGTGAATGAGCGCGGGTTTGTCATAAATGATATTTTTTGCGTCAATAAGAACATTATTTCCGCGGCCCAATCAGGTATCCTTGCGCGCATCCATGAATAGAGCATTTTTTTTCCGATATGGCCTGGTGGCCGTCTGCCTCCTTTGTCTCCTGGCTGCCAGGCTTGCCGCAAAGGCCGCGCCAGCCGTGCCCCGCGGAAAATCGGTTTATCTCTTCACATCTTTTCATGATGCAGACCAGAAATACTTGAGGTTTCTGTACAGTGATGATGGCTACAGGTGGACCAATGTGCCTGGAATTTTCCTGGAGGCCCATGTGGGGGTGAGCAGGGAATTCCGTGACCCCAGCATTTTGCTCGGGCCGGATGGTGTGTTTCGCCTGGTGTGGACTGCCGGCTGGCATGGCGACCAGGGTTTTGGCTATGCCAGCTCCAGGGACCTGATTCATTGGTCTCCCCAACAGTTCATTCCCGTGATGACCAATCAACCCACCACAGTGAACGTGTGGGCTCCGGAGCTGTTTTTTGATTCCTCCCAAAACCATTATATCATTACCTGGGCCTCCACCATTCCCGGCAGATTTCCAGACCTTCTGGAGAAGCATGATAATAACCACCGGATTTATTGCACGGTGACCAGCGATTTCAAACATTTCTCCCCCGCACGCTTGTTTTTCAATCCCGGTTATAGTGTGATTGACCCGTTTGAAGCGCAGGAAAGGGGAGGGTATGTGCTGGTATTCAAGGATAATTCCCGCACGCATCTCAACATCCGGGTGGCTTATGGTTCATCCCCCATGGGCCCTTGGGAATCTGTTTCAAAAGCCTTTACCCCGGAATTCACCGAAGGACCTGCAGTCTTGAAGCTGGGTGATAAATGGCTCATCTACTATGATGCTTATCGCAAAAAAACCTACGGCGCGGTGGAAACGCGGGATTTCCGCCGTTTTGTGGATGTGAGCGGGCTGGTGAGTTTTCCAAGCCTGCATAAACATGGCACAGCCATCCAGGTTCCGAAGGCTATTTTGGAGGGCCTTTTGAAAGCCAGCCCTCAGCCCGCGCCGCCCGCCCCATGAATCGTCATCTTATGAAACATCTATTTTTCCAAATTATCGTGGCAGCCGTGGCGGTGTGCTGCCTGGGTGGGTTGGCCGAAGCCCAATCCGATGGTTCGGTGACCAACCAGGAGCGGCGTTACGAGGAGGTGATTGACAAACGGGCGGACAAAATCGTCCAGGCGCTGCGCCTTGCGGATACCAACGAGGAGCGGGCGGTGCAAAGCATCATCGTGAAACAGTACCACGACTTGAACGCCTGGCATGCGGCAAATGATGCTGAAGTGAAACTGGCTGCGCGAAGGAATCCGGCACAGTTGGCCTCATTGCGGTCAAGTTTGCTCGCTTTGCATCAGTCCTTCCTGGCCTCCCTGGCCCAATGGTTAAACGAATCGCAGATCGAGGCCGTCAAGGATGCCATGACTTACGGAAAGGTGCAGTTCACCTTCGCCGGTTACTGTGCCCAATATCCGAGCCTGACCGACGCAAATAAACAGGTCATCTTGCGAATTTTGAAAGAAGCGCGTGAGGAGGCCATGGACCAGGGAAATGCCCATGATAAAACCGCGGTTTTTCAAAAGTACAAGGGTAAAATCAACAATTACCTTTT
>DAIDJC010000050.1 GCA_027451565.1 Limisphaerales bacterium
ATGGTGACCTTGGTTGTTACGGAGCGACGAAAATCCGAACTCCGAACATTGATCGTCTGGCTGCGGAGGGGGTGCGCTTTACCGAAGGTTACGCGCCTTCCTCAACCTGCACACCCTCACGATTTTCACTTTTGACTGGAGAATATGCGTGGAGGCAATCGAGCAAAAAAAACAGCATCCTGGATGGCGATGCGCCGTTGTGCATTGATCCGGGACGTTTGACGCTTCCGGCAATGTTGCAGAAAGCCGGGTATTACACAGGCATTATTGGAAAGTGGCACCTGGGGTTGGGGGATGGACACAAGGTGGTTAATTTCAACGAATCCATTGAGCCCGGACCGTTGGAGGTGGGTTTTAATTATTCGTATATCATTCCCGCCACCGTTGACCGTGTGCCAAGCGTGTGGATACAGGACCATAACGTGGTTGGTTTGGACCCCTCCGATCCCATCACCGTCAGTTACGTGACCAACATCAGCGATGGGCCCACTGGTGAAGAAAGGCCCGATTTAAACACGCATTATGCTGCAGACAAGCAGCATTCCGGCACCATTATAGATGGGATCAGCCGAATTGGGTACATGAGAGGTGGACACGCGGCACGTTTCAAGGATGAGGAACTGGCAAAAACACTCGTGGCTAAGTCTGAGGCGTTCATCGAGCAGCATAAAAGCGGGCCGTTTTTTCTGGAGATGGCTTTGTTTGAACCTCATGTGCCGCGCGTGGCGGAAAAACCTTTCATTGGAAAAAGTCAATGTGGTGTTCGCGGCGATGTCATCGAGCAAATTGACTGGGAAACCGGTGAATTGATGAAGACGCTGGACCGCCTGAATCTCGCCACAAACACCCTGGTCATTCTATCCAGCGACAACGGCGCGATCTTGTTTGACGGGTATTATGATCATTCGTTTGAGGATCTGAACGGGCATCAGCCAACGGGAGGGCTGCGTGGTTGGAAATATCTGGTTTTTGAAGGTGGTTGCCGGGTGCCTTTGATTGCACGTTGGCCGGGTCAAATCCGCCCTAGAGTAAGCAGTCAGATGTTTAACCTGGTGGACTTGATGTCCACATTGGCGGACATCGCAGGCCAGAAAGTTCCTGGGGCAATTGCCCCGGACAGCATGGATTTATCCTCTGTTTTGCTGGGGCAAACCACCAAAAACCTTCGTGAAGACACCGTGCTGCACGGGATTTCCGATGAATTGGCATTGCGATGGGGTGATTGGAAATATATTCCAGCAAATGTGAAGAAAACGGCGCGGGGCATGGGCGGGGGTGCCAACCCCAAGGATACCCGCTTTGCGGAGGCGCACATTGTCGAACCAATGCTGTTTGACCTCGCCACCGATCCAAATGAGAAAACGAACATCATCGCGGAGCATCCCGATGAGGCCGCCAAAATGCAGCAACGACTGGATGCCATCAAACGCGGTGACTTGCCTTAGCCATGAACCTTGCATGTTTTGAAAGAAAAAGTCTGTGGCGGGAAGTTGGGCTGATATGTAACGCTTTAATTTTGTTCATTCTCTTGGAGCACGCCAGCCTTTGCGAAGCGGAAGCTTCAAAGTGTTTTTTCGAGCCCGGGGCGGTTTGGCTGGACACTGCGGGCAACCCTATTAACGCACATGGCGGCGGGGTGCTTTATCACAACGGTATTTATTATTGGTATGGCGAGTTTAAAGAAGGCCGCACCTATCTCCCTAAAGTGAACGAGCATTGGTCCGGCACGCGCGTGCTCGCCGGCGGCGTTTCCTGCTACTCCTCAACAAACCTGTATGAATGGAAAAATGAGGGTATTGCCCTTCCGTCTAACCCTCAAAATCCCGAGGATGATCTGGCCTGCGAAAATGTCATTGAGCGCCCAAAGGTTATCTTTAATGCGAAAACCAAAAAGTTTGTCATGTGGATTCATCAGGATAGTCCGGATTATTCAGCAGCCCGCTCCGCCGTGGCTGTCAGCGATACACCGACGGGGCCATTCAAGTATCTTGGCAGCTTTCGGCCTGACAAGGGGGTCTGGCCAATATACGTCCAGAAGCAGGACGAGAAACCAAGCCAAAACAACCTTCTAGCCAGGGATTTCAAATCCGGCCAGATGGCTCGCGACATGACTCTCTTTGTGGACGACGACGGGACGGCTTACGAGTTTTATGCCTCGGAAAACAATGGCACTCTGCATGTCTCGCAACTTTCCGACGATTATCTGCGATCCGCCGGCAAATTTGCTCGAATTTTGACTGGCCGTTTCACGGAAGCTCCGGCGGTTTTTAAACACCACGGAAAATATTATCTCATTGCATCGGGTTGCACCGGTTGGCAGCCGAACACCGCCCGTTCGGCGGTGGCAACTAGGATTTTTGGGCCATGGACGGAACTGGGCAATCCATGTCGCGGAACAAACGCTGACATCACATTTTTTGCCCAAAGCACGTGGGTTTTGACTGTGGCGGGCCACTCACCGTCATTGATTGCCATGTTTGACCGATGGAATAAATGGGATTTGCAAAATTCTCGATACCTTTGGCTGCCGATAACCTTCGATGACAAGGACAGGCCACTGATTAAATGGCAGGACCGTTGGAGTCTGACCAATTAAAAATTCGAGCCAGCCCTATGAAGAATGGAATGACGGGAAAATACGGTTTGTGGTTCATCCTTTTGCTGCTTCTCCACGCAGCCAGGGGTAATGCTGCCAGCTTTTATGTTGACTCGATCACCGGAGCCGACAATGACTCGGGGTCCAACCCGGAGTCGGCTCTTCGATCTCTGGCTGCCGTGAACCGGATCAAGCTCGCGCCAGGTGATTCAATCTTCCTTGCAGCGGGTCGAACCTTCAAGGGTGAAATTGCGCTCGAGAATGTTCATGGAACCGCCGCCAAACCGATTTTGATTTCCACATATTTGCCTCATAACTATCTTTTCGGCGACCGGGCAATGATAGATGCACGGGGATGCGTCGCCGGCGTCTGCATGAAAAACTGCTCCGAAATCGAGGTGCGTAACCTGCAAATCACCGCGAACGGCGGAGGCATGCAACCTGGACAAATTGTGAATTCTGATTTGCGCTGCGGAGTGCTGGTGGCGATTAACTCACCCGGGGTGTTTTCTGGATTCGTGTTTTCAAATCTTCTCGTCAAAGACATTTTTTACGAGGATCCGGGCTTTGTGCGCAACATTTTCGAAATCCGGACCGCCAATGGCACACAGAATTACGGCTGGGGTATTCGTTTTATCAATTTCAACGATCACTCCGTTCTGCGTGGGATTAGCATCGTGGATTGCGAAATACAGAATGTGAGCCACACCGGCCTGCAATTTTCATCGCCCAGCGGATGTCTTCGTGATGTCAAAGTAAGGGATGTTCGCGTGAAATCCACGGGCGGCCCTGGAGTTCAGATGTCAGGATTGGATGACGGTGTTTTCAGCCAACTGGATGTGAATGACAGCGGAAGCAGCAGGGATTCGCGTGATCGCAAACGCGGCAGTGGACTGTGGACCTGGACTTGTGATGGAGTCATAATCGAGAACAGCCGGTTTCAAAATGCCCATGGCCCCGGAGACTCGTGCGGGGTGCACATAGACTACAATTGTCGGAATGTAATCGTTCAGGATAATTTAAGCGTGCACAATGCCGGCGGATTCTGTGAAATTCTGGGCAATGATCATCATTGCGCCTACCGTTACAACGTCAGTGTGAATGACGGTTACCGCACCAAGGGGGTGGATGGAGCATTTCAAGAGGGTAAAATACTGTGGCTCAGCGGCTATGTTGGCGACAAAAATCCGCAGAAAGGACCATTCGAAACCTATTTTTACAACAATACAATTTACACCAGCCCTGATTTGACGGCCAAGATATCCATTTCCCCAACGACTCGCGGACTTCTGATTGCCAACAACATATTTTGCATCGAGGGCAAATGCATCCAAGTCGAAGGTGATCAAACGCCGCATGATGCCAGCCAGGCAAGACGGGCAAAAAACGTGGTTTTTGAAAATAATTTGTTTTTGCGGCCAGAGAATTGGCCCCCGGGTTTGCTGCTGAAGGACAGCGCGCCGATCATAGGAAATCCAGAGTTCAAAAACCCGGGTGGAACGAATCTTGAAGATTATCTGCCTTCCAACATATATCTTGTCAGGGGGCGCGGCATCCCCATCCCATCTATTCCCGGTGATAAAATAGGATTAGAGGGCGGATTGCAAATGGAGCGGGACGCAATGAATCAGACTGTCAAAGATATCCCATGCCTGGGGGCTTTGGAATTGGAAAATCTTTCTCAGACTGCGGCAAGCCATTATTAAGGTTCGTTTTAGAATGAATCGGCCATGTGGCTTTTAGAAAAAATGGATGTGTTGGCGTCGGTTATCCGGACGTGCAATTCAGGGAAAATGCCCGCTTGGAAAGATGAATTTACCGGGGTGGAGATATTTTATTATCACGAATTCTCGGGATGTCCATCGCTCCAAAATTAATTGATATCAACCTCACAAGTCGCAATTTTTAAAACATGAATCGCATACAGATGGTCAAAGTTGGACTTTTGCTACTCGTCTTAAACCTGTCTGTCCCTGTCTTGATATTGGCAAAGGTTACACTGCCCTCAATTTTTTCAGATCACATGGTTTTACAGCGTGGGATGCCGGTGCCGATTTGGGGTTGGGCGGATCCTGGTGAGCAAATCACGTTGAGCATCGCAGGTCAAATCAAGACCACCACGGCAGATGAGGATGGCAAGTGGATTGTGAAATTGAATCCTCTATCTGATCATTCCCAACTTAGTCTGACAGTCAAAGGCAGGAATACAGTGGTCATTAAGGATGTGCTTGTGGGGGAGGTATGGCTGGCTGCTGGTCAATCCAACATGCAATTGTCGGTAAATGATGTGACAAATGCATGGAAGGAGAAGGCCACGGCTAATTTTCCGCAGATCCGGATGTTCACCGTGAGCCGTCATCCTGCCATGACGCCACAGACGAATTGTGATGGGCAATGGGTGATCTGTTCCCCTAAAACAGTCGGCAACTTTTCGGCGGCGGCGTATTTCTTTGCAAGGGAATTGCACCAAAATTTGGAAGAGCCGGTGGGAATGATTCACGCGTCATGGGGCGCCACTCCAATCGAGACATGGACCAGCATGCCGCGGATGGAGGGGCCTGAATTCGAGCCGGTTTTTAAACCCTGGCAGGAGAAAATGCGCGTGCCCTATGACGCCAGCCTGGCGGAGCAGCAATATGTCAAATCATTAACCATTTGGACCAATCGGGCTGAGGTTCTCAAATCGCATGGAAAAAACGTGCCACCGCCTCCCAAACTGATGGGGGACCCGCGATTGGACAAGAATTACCCCGCTAATTTGTTCAATGGCATGATTGCACCCATCATTGGTTACGCCATCCGCGGCGCCATCTGGTACCAGGGCGAAAACAATGCCGGTTCAGATTTTCCACAGCTTTATTCCGTGCAATTGCCGCTGCTTATCCACGACTGGCGCAAACGTTGGGATGAAGGAGATTTTCCTTTTGCCTGGGTGCAGTTGCCAAATTTTCAGGCCGGCAAGAATCAGCGTTCCGACAACAACTGGGCGCTGGTTCGTGAGGCAATGTTGAGAACTCTTTCAGAAACCAACACCGGTATGGCGATTACCATTGACGTTGGAGACCCAAAAAACATTCATCCTAAAAACAAACAGGCCGTGGGGCATCGCCTGGCTCTCTGGGCTTTGGCCAGGGTTTATGGTAAAAACCTCCCTTACTCCGGCCCACTGCCAGCGGGACAGACTGTTGAGGGTAACAAAATGATTCTTTCCTTTGTGCACACCGACGGCGGACTGGTCGTGCACGGGGCTGAATTGAAAGGTTTTGTCATTGCGGGCGCGGATCATCAATGGGTGAAAGCCATCGCTGAAATCCAGGGCGACCACGTCATTGTCTCCAGTCCGGAGGTCGAATTGCCTTTGGCGGTTCGCTATGGATGGGCTTCCAACCCTGACTGCAACCTTTTCAACGGCGCGGGCCTGCCCGCCTCGCCATTCCGGACTGATGACTGGAAATGAAAACCCCCCTCGCTTCTTGAACCAGCCGTGATGCGGCAAAGTCCCCCAACCGATATGCAAACAAGTGATTTTACCAACGCATGGCCGCGCCGGGACTTTTTAAAAATATCGGCCGCAACACTCCTTGGGCTTGCCCTTACGCCGTTGCCAGCGATGGCCGGGCCATTCACTCGCGAAGATTTTGAAAAGCTTGTTCCTCCAGACAAAAAGCTTTCCGCTGAGTGGATTAAATCCCTGTTCGCGCGCGGAGAACCTGAGGTGCTCCACGGCCGCGAGTTGAAATTCATTGGTATGCCCGTTGGCGGGATTGGAGCCGGACAAATTTATCTGGGCGGCGATGGACGACTCTGGCACTGGGATATATTCAACCAACTCATGAGTACGGGGGCGGATCATTACGCCCACCCAATCACACCGTGTTCTCCGTTGGAACAGAGTTTCAGTCTGAAAATCGGAAATCGGACCGTTTCATTGGATCGTGACGGGTTTTCTAATATTCGCTTCAGGGGTGAATACCCGATTGGAGTTGTAGAATATGCAGACACCACCGAGCCGATAGAGGTGAAACTTGAGGCGTTTTCGCCATTTATTCCGCTGAACTCGGATGATTCGAGCCTCCCGGCAACTATACTGCAATATACCCTTCACAATGTTTCAACCGCACCGGTTACCGCCACACTCTCGGGCACGCTGGAGAATGGAGTCTGCCTGAACCATCGCGATCGCGCAGGCCAAATCCGCAATCGGACCATCCGCAGGGAAGGCCTCACCACTTTGCTCTGTTCAGCAGAGGAATCATTGCCGTCCGGCCGTCAGAACATCCTTTTTGAGGATTGGAACCAAGCGCCACACCGTCCATGGAAAGCTGAAGGTGCATCGAACCAGGTAAATTCGAATCCCTCCTCTCCCCGTGAAACCTTAACAGCAAGAGGTGTCGCCGCAAAAAAGCTCATCAGTCCGGATTTCACCATTGAGCGAAACTTTATTCTTTTTTGGTTGGCCGGTGGCAAGGGGCGAAAAGGATCAAGTCCCACTTTTTCCCTGGTTGTGAATGGAAACAGCGTCCCTATGGCATCAATCCAAGATGCCAACCAGATGCATTTGGAATATATTGATGTGCGACCTTATGAGGGCGGGCAGGCCCATATTGAAATCATGGATGACGGGACTGGTTCCCCGGATGATGTGGGAGCGGGCAAAATAATTTTTGCCGATCAGAAACCAGACGACGGTCCCATGGAAAAATTGCCGGACTACGGGACAATCTGCCTGGGCCTGCTGGGAGAGCCGGCAGACGAAGCCAGCCCGGACGCCACAGCGTCCTTCCCGCAAAAACTATTGGGCAGCCTTGGTCGCCGACTGAGCCTGGCGCCAGGGGAGTCTGCCACAGTGACATTCATCCTGGCCTGGCATTTTCCGAATTTATCCCTTGAAAAATTGGGCTTTGTTGGTCGCCATTATTCTGTGAGATTTTCTTCTGCGGATGCGGTGGCGTGTTACATGGCTGATAACTTTTCAAGGCTTGAGCAACAGACAAAATCATGGAGGAAAACCTGGTATGACTCGACCCTGCCTTACTGGTTTCTTGACCGGAGTTTTTTGAATGCCTCTACTCTTGCCACTTCAACGAGTTACCGATTTGCCAACGGTCGTTATTACGGCTGGGAAGGAGTTTGTTGTTGTCCGGGTACTTGCGACCACGTTTATCACTATGCACATGCGTGCGCGCGATTATTTCCCGATCTGGAACAGCACAATCGTGAGCACGTTGATTTTGGCCTGGCTTTGAAGCCCGATGGAGAAATTCGCTTTCGAGGGGAGTTCAATCAGATTCCAGCCGTGGATGGACAGGCAGGAACGATCTTGCGCGCATTACGCGAACACCAGATGTCCGCCGACATGGATTTTCTGAAACGAACCTGGCCCAAAATCAAATTGGCCATGAAATGGCTTATCGCCAAGGATGCCAATGGTGATGGTCTTATCGAAAGCAACCAGCACAACACGCTGGACACTGATTGGTTTGGCAAAGTGGCTTGGCTGAGCGGCCTTTATCTTGCATCCCTTGCGGCGGCGGCACAAATGGGGGATGAAGCGGGGGATTCCTCATTTGCCGTTGAATGTCGCCAGATTTTGGATGTAGGCCGGAAAAATCTGGTGGATCAACTCTTCGACCGGGAATATTTCATCAACCGAGTGGATTCAAAGCACCTTGACGCGATCAATTCAGGCACGGGATGTGAAATTGACCAAGTTTTTGGCCAGAGCTGGGCGTTTCAGGTGGGCTTGCCCCGGATTTTTCCGGAAAAGCCGACGCGATCTGCTTTGCAATCAATATGGCGCTACAACTTCACTCCGGATGTGGGTCCTTACCGCCTGCAAAACAAACCCGGTCGCTGGTATGCCATGCCTGGCGAGGCAGGATTGCTCATGTGTACTTTCCCGAGATCCGATTGGAATTTCGTCCAGGCGAGTGGGATTGGCAAGTCCGGATGGGCAGCCGGGTATTTTAATGAGTGCATGAATGGTTTCGAATATCAAGTTGCCGGCCACATGATTTGGGAGGGAATGGTCATGGAGGGGCTTGCAATCACGCGAGCCGTGCATGACCGCTATCATGCCTCTCATCGCAATCCGTGGAATGAAATTGAGTGCGGCGACCATTACGCGCGAAGCATGGCCAGTTACGGTGTTTACCTGGCAGCTTGCGGGTTCGAATACCACGGCCCCAAAGGACACATCGGATTCGCTCCTCGACTTACACCGGAGGATTTTAAATGCGCATTCACGGCTGCCGAGGGATGGGGAAGCTACTCGCAAAGAATCGAAAATGAAAAGTTCAGGTCAGTGGTTTCCATGCGTTGGGGCCGACTGAAATTGAAAACCATCGCCCTTCAGCACGCCGTGGCGTCTTCAGCCCACATTTCGCTTGGAGAAAAATCGCTTGGGGCGGTGCTGAACAAGATCCACGATAAAATTCTCCTGACACTGGATCATCCTGTGATTCTTTCCGCCGGTCAACATCTCGAAATTGCCCTGACTTAAAATGAACAAAAAAGCAAAACTTCTGAGCCTGCTTGCGCTCTTCACATTCATGGCTGGCACCATCCTGGCTGCTGACAGTTGGCAGACGGAATTACACCGGCAACTTCCACAGCTCGGGCATCGAAACTGGATCGTCGTTGTGGATTCGGCTTATCCAATGCAGACAGCGCCGGGAATTGAGACAATCTGCGCCAACTCTGATGAACTCGATGTCGTTAAAGGCGTGCTGGCGGAGCTTGCCAGGGCAAAGAATGTGACACCCCAGATATACTTGGACGCGGAGCTCAAATATGTGGCCGAGACGAATGCTCCCGGTATCAGCGCCTACCGCGATGCGCTGGAAAATATTTTGGCTGGAAAGCCCACCCAAAGGCTTTTGCACGACCAAATCATTGCAAAACTGAACGAAGCGGGACAAACGTTCAAAATATTGATTATTAAAACTTCACAGTCGAAACCTTATACATCGGTGTTTTTCCAATTGGAATGCGGATATTGGAATGCAACCGCTGAAAAGCAATTGCGTGATGCGATGCAGGCTGCGCATTAATCCATTTAAACCCGGATTTCCCAGATAAACTCCACAAGTTGAAGTTGGCGAGATGCGTTGAAGCCCTATAAAAAAAGGCTTTTCTTCATGTCAAATCCACACAAAACGGAAAATCTGGAGGGCGCAGGCAAAAAAGAGGGACTCCGCGTAGCTTTTGACCGCCATTGACCGTTTGCGCCCGCCAGTTGCGGCCACTGGATCATGAAAAATGAATGAAAACATCAGCCAACAAGGGTGAGGTGACCCTGCCTCCGGCTCAAAGGGCAGGTTGAAACATAAAAGTCCCTGCCGAACACTGCTGTCGCTCTGATAAACCCGCTTTTGGCGTTGACAAAAGAGATGAACCGCCAACGGATGAGAGGATAATCACGAAAACGCCAGGAAAAACTCATTTTAAAACTATGAACATTAACTCCAATGGGAAATTCCGGTTTATCCGAATGCTGCAATATCAACATAGCCTGTGTTTGGCACTCCTGGTTTTGTTTCCAGTCTCGACGCCGGCGGCCCTTTATTCGACCCATTTGATGTGTGAAGCAATGTCCGACCCGCTTGGCCTGACTGAGCATGGTCCAAGATTGAGCTGGCAGGACGCGGCGGCCAATGCGAACGAACGCGGGCAATACCAGTCTGCCTATCAGATTCAAGTGGCCAGTTCGTTGCAGCGATTGAGCAAAGGCCAGGGGGATTTGTGGGACACAGGCAAGGTGGCAACGAATCGAACCTCACAGATTGCCTATGCCGGCACGGCGCTTTCAACCGGCCAGACTTGTTACTGGCATGTGCGGGTCTGGGATCGGCGGAGGCATCGGTCCGCCTGGAGTGCTCCCGCTTTCTGGACGATGGGCCTGCTTATAACCAATCAGACGGTTGCCGCTGCCAATCTCCAGCACAATTCCGTTCTCCCGGCGAAAGGCGGCGGGACAGTGGCGCCGCTCATCACCAATGCCTGGGTGGGTGATTGGGCCGGACGATGGATTGGCCGGGACGATGCCCCCGCCATTACCAACCAATACGATGGGAAAATTTATCATGCGGCAACCTATCTTCGAAAAGATTTCAACCTTTCCCAGTTGCCCGCCCGCGCAACATTGTATGTGACCGCCCTGGGCGTGGTGGAACCGCATCTGAATGGGGCGCGGGTCGGGAATGATTATTTGGTTCCGGGCTGGACCGATTACCATAAACGGGTTTACTGCCGCGCTTATGACGTGACCACCAACCTGCATGTGGGCGCGAATACCATTGGGGCAATTCTCGGCGATGGCTGGTTTCGCGGCAATATCAGCATTTTGGGACAGAACTTTTATGGCACCAGAACCCGGTTGCGCGCGGAGTTGCATTTGCAATCCGCCGCCGGCGCCAGCCAGATCATTGCCAGCGATGATTCCTGGACGGCGGGATTTGGGCCGATTCAACAAAGCGATATACAGTCCGGGGAACAATACGATGCGCGCTTGCAGATGACCGGTTGGGATCGCCACGGATTTTCAAGTGCGTCCTGGGCGCCGGTGACAACCGGGGCGAAAGTCTCGCCGGTCATCACCGCTGCTCCCGCTGAACCGGTGCAAGCCGAACAGACATTCACCCCGGTTTCCATCACCCAGCCGAAACCGGGGCTTTATGTGATCAATTTTGGCCAGAATATTGCCGGCTGGGCGCAGTTGACCGTCAGCAACCAGCCGGCCGGAAGCAAAATTGTCATGCGCTTTGGCGAGTGGCTGAATCCGGATGGCACGGTCTATCGCGCCAACTTGCGTTCGGCGGCGGCAACGGACACTTATATATGCAAGGGTGGTGGCGTGGAGACGTGGCAGCCGCACTTTACTTACCACGGGTTTCAATATCTGGAGGTGCGGGGGTTGGCACAGGCGCCAGCTACCAATACCTTTACCGCCGTTGCGGTTCACTCAGCCTTGCCGGAGGCTGGATCGTTCCAGTGCTCCAATGATCTGATTAATCATTTTTACACGAACATGCTTTGGACTATGCGCAACAACTTTTTCAACCTACCCACGGACTGCCCGCAGCGTGATGAACGCATGGGCTGGTGCGACGGGATCGAAAACATGCGCTCGGGAATGTTTGCCTTCCAAATGCAGAACTTTTACAGCAAATGGTATCAGGACGATGTGGACGGAAAACTGGATGCCACCACCTTTCCCCAGATGGCGCCAAGTCCGCATGGCTTTGGCTTCGTCTCCGGCTGGGCCGATAGCGGGGTGTTTATTCCTTACTACCTCTATGAGATATATGGCAACACGCGGATCGCCGGTCGGTTTTATGCCGATATGCAAAGTCACTTGAAACATTACGCCGACACCGCAGTCAATTACATCGGACAAAGCGGCAGTTACGGTGACTGGCTGGCGACTGATGCCTCAACGCCCACCAATCTCGTTTCCACCGCGTTTTATGCCGGCTGCGCCAGCCACCTGGCCGACCTGGCGCAGGCCTTGGGCAAAACCAATGATGCCGCCGCCTATCGCACCCTCTTTACGAATATCTTTAATGCCTTTCAGAAGGCTTATGTCTCGGCGGACGGCACGGTGGGGTCGGGATCCCAAAGCGGCTATGTTCTGGCGCTGCATTTCAATTTGGTGACGGCGGCGCAACGGCCGCTGGTGGCGGCCAGGCTGGCGGCGGCAATCCGGGCGCGAAACGGTCACGTATCCACCGGCATGGTCACCACTCATTGGCTGCTGCCGGTTCTTGGCAGTGTCGGCGGCAGTGACCTCGCCTATCAAATGCTGGAAAAAACCGACTATCCATCGTGGGGATATTGGATTCATCTTGGTGCCACCACCATGTGGGAACACTGGAACAGTGTGAATGCCGATGGCTCGCCCAACACCAATCTCGTTACCATGAATTCCTTCGACCATTCCAACTTGGGCGCCTGCTTTGAATGGTTATACTCGGGCATTTTGGGAATCGAGCCGTTGCAACCCGGTTTCCAGCAGATACTGATCCGTCCCCAACCCGGTGGCGGGCTGACTTGGGCGCGGGGTTATTACGACTCGATCCACGGGCGGATCCTGAGCCGTTGGCGCCGGGTGGGCGACAAGTTTGATCTGGAGCTGACCATTCCCGTGAATGCCACGGCCATCGTATTCGTGCCGTCGCGCGATGCCACCGGCGTGACCGAATCGGGCCGGTCTGCGGCCCGGGCGAAAGGCGTCAAATTTTTGCGCCGCCAGGACAACTCTGCGGTTTATGCCATCGGCTCCGGGACCTACCGGTTCCAGTCCACACTCCTGGAATCCGTCAAATGAAAACGCAGGCCGCATTCAAGTGCCTGCTGAAATCCTGGAGCGCGGTTCCGTCGTCCATCTGACCCCTTTTTTTGAGTCTGGCAAGCTGCCTGGCCGTCACCCAATCGAGAACTTGAGGCCAGTGCCCAGATTCGCCCGGACGGGGGAATGACTTTTGATCCGGCTTTATGGTAAAGTGTGGCTTGACTCCAAAACGTAAAAGATTGGAGAAATGACGTGAAAGCAAATGCAATAAACCTATGAAAAAAAACCTATTTTCAACGATAAAACGCTTCTCAATTAAAACCAAGATGGTGCGTTGAAAAGTACGGAAATTTATTTGCTGGTATCGGCATTCTTGCCGTTGCTTGCTGGAACCGTTTGCAGGTCCCAATCCGCCACATCACGGCTTGCTGAAAGTCCGGCGGCCACTATCAACTCTCACAAAGATTGGCCACAATTACCAGACCGACCCGTGCATGGCAACAGCCGGAACTACCCCTTTTTTGATCGCAATATTTCAGCGCTGAACCTTCATCAGTATCAGCAGAGCTTTACCAACAACACCCTGCCCGGCGGTTGGATTGGTTCCAAGCAATGAAAAGGTCGTTGCCGGTGTTCCGTAAGCGGTGAAATAGGGATCCCCTCGCAATGATTTAGCCTCTGCTTTTGTTGTGGATTTTGGACAATATAGACCGCAAGGTTGACCTTTTCCTAACGCTAGTGTAGTGTCTCACAAACGTCTGGAGTTATTTCCCTTTATTTTTTTCGTATTCTGGGGCGAGTGCAACCGGGTTTGATCCGCTCCAGTGTTTGTTTGCATCCGTTTAGCTTTCTCGACAATTGAATCCACGGTCGCCGTCCACACAAACGGCTTGGGGTCGCTGTTCCACGCGGCGAGAAACTCCTCAATGGCCTTCTGCAGATCCTCGACACTGAAAAAGACCCCGCGACGGATGCGTTTGCCGGTCAACTCACCAAACCACCGCTCCACCAGGTTCAGCCAACTCGAACTGGTCGGGACAAAATGTGAAATAAAGCGCTCGTGCCGTTTGAGCCAGCTTTCCACTTTTGGGTGTTTATGCGTGCCGTAATTATCCATCACTACATGTAACTTGGCCTCGCCGACAAACTCCGCATCCAAACGCTGTAGAAACTTCAAAAACTCCTGGTGACGATGGCGCGCATAGCACTGCCCGATGACCTTGCCCTGCGCCACTTCCAAGGCGGCAAACAGCGTGGTGGTTCCGTTGCGCTTGTAATCATGGGTCATCGTTCCACACCGGCCCTTTTTGAGGGGCAATCCCGGCTGGGTTCGATCCAGGGCCTGAATTTGGCTCTTTTCATCAACACAGAGCACCAATGCCTTTTGCGGAGGGTTCAGATATAATCCAACGA
>DAIDJC010000051.1:0-5524 GCA_027451565.1 Limisphaerales bacterium
TGTCGGTTTTGGACAATAACCCGCTTTCCACCATGTTAAAAACCATCTCGCCAAAGTCCGCACAGGAATGGACGCCCCATTCCTCCAACACAGTCCGTGCCATGGGCCCAAATTGCGCCAGGGCAAATTCGCGAATCCCTTGAAGAAGTTCCTGGCCGGTCACATGGCGGACACGTCCGTGATTTTCCCTGCCAATTTGCTTCTGGGTAAAATCCAGAGCTTCACGCAGAAAGCCATACGAATCGGGATGATACCGGGGATCACCCACCACAATACGCTGCACCACCTCATCAAAGTTGACCTCAAGCATGGCTATGGCGTTTGAGGTGGGGCCTTGCTCGTCTGTGCAGGGGCCGAGGCGCGGGCTTGGGAGTGGGTGAGGCGATAGGCCTTGACCGCCCAACCCACCATCAAGAGGCCAAAAATGACAAGGAGTATGGTCTGTTCCTGTCTGGTCATAAACTTCACAATCCCAAGCTAAACCAAATTCCTATTTCAAGCAAGTCATGGCCTGGGCAGGGAGAAAAAGCAGGGCCGGATTTGGGAAGGGATTATTCATGGGGCCAACCGGTGCCATGGATGCAGGAGAGCCATTTGCAGATGGAAGCGGGGCCCTCCACGAAATAATGCCCATGCGACTCCAATACATTGATTCCTTGGGGGATCAATGGCGGCGTTCCGCTCAGGATCAGAACGGGGCAACTCTGATGCTCGCTGCCAAGAATCTTGACCAGCGCGGGCCGGGGTCGCTCAAAATCCACCAGGCAAATCTCCAGCTTGGAATGCAGTACCGGGTAGTATTCCAAGAGGCCCGCCATCTGGGCACAATCAGGGCAGAAGGACGGCTGTCCATGCCTGCCAGCAAAGCCTGGTTTGATCAAAAAAAGACGGTCACGATTCATTTGGAAACCTGCCAAGGCGACCTCCTTGGCACCCTAACAAGTTTCATTACTTTTGGTAATTGTCAACTGGTTCGAAAAACGCTGGCCTTGCAGCCTTGGAGAAATCACCTGTCCAACGTGAGGCCAGCCGGGGAATGGTTTGAAAACATTGCCAGGCGCCAGAACCTCTTGTTCAAATTGTTCTGGTCATGAATCCGTTGCTACTTGGTGAGGCTCCCGCCATGCAATGATGCGCCACGTTTTTAATTGAGTTTCAGCCGGAAAAAAGTCTGTGGTTGGCCTGAATTGATTGAGTTGGTCATGCTGACACGACCCGAGGAATCCAGCAGGTTGGTGGTCACTGGGGTCCAAATGCCTGAAGCAAGGTTGGTGGTGGAAAGCAGGATGAAGGGATAATTGGGAGGGCCACCAGCGGCCTGAAAAACGAGGCTGTTTCCGGCCAGGGAGGCGGCGGAAAAAATGGGCGCGCTCAAGGTGGTGACGGACAAAATGCCTTGGGATGCCAGAAGATTGGTATTCCAAACAAGGTTGGAAGACAGGGATGGAAGGATGACGGATTGGAAGGAACCCGCAAAAGTTCCAGCTTGGAACAAGGTGAAGGAATCGCCATTGGCAAACGATCCGCCTGCGTTGGTGACCACCAGAGCGCCGCCCATGGAGAAAAGGCCACCCACTTTCACCAGGCTGGATGAAGCCGGCGAAGACACAGGGCAAATGATTTCCGACCCGCTGGAGCAGGTTAAATCGCCACTCAATTGAAATATTGAGGACAGTGAAGAAGGAGCTAATAAACTGCCGGAGAGAAGGAATCCCGAGCCCGCAACCGAGCCGGAGCCGGTCAGCGTTGAGCCGGATTGAGCGGTGAGATTGCCCTGGCCGGTTGCGGATCCGGAGGTGTTGTCTAAAACCAGCGTGGAATTGGAGACCACGGTGTCGCCCGAGTATTCATTATTGCCGGAGAGAGTAAGGGAACCACCGGGGCTGGAACTCAATATGCGAAATGCCCCCGGGCCATGGTTTCCAAAGGCTTTAGAAAAAACAATGGCCTGGCCGTTGAGGTCCAAGGCGCCGCCGCCTTGAGCGATGGTGATGCCCCGGCCACCACCCAAGGTGATATCCGTGGCCCCATTAACCGCACTTGAGGCGGGGGCAAAAGCCAATGTTCCGCCATTCAACACGAGACCGCCAAACTGTGACCCGCCCAGCGAACCCAAGCCATTGATCATGAGAGTGCCGCTTTCGATGAGGGTGCCACCGGGATACGAATTGGCGTTGGTCATCAGGACGGTGCCCGTGGCAAGGGCGGGGGAAAGATTGGCTGTGGAGGGTCCTGTACCTGGTAGAAGGCCTGGCACTTCACCATTTGCTGCGCTGGCTGCCAAGCCTATGACCAAAGGTCCACTCAAATTGGCGCCTGAGACCTCCCCATCCACGTTGAGAAATTGTCCTTGCAAGGCGGCTAACCCACCTCCACTGCCTAGCAAATAAATGGAGCGGTTCAATCCGGACCCATTATCGAGTGAAAAGGATGAGCTGGCGACCAGCGAACCGCCATCGAGATTGACGGGCGCGTTCGAGGCGGGGTCGCCCAGCATCGCATTCGAGCCAACCAGAGTGGCTCCGCCATTCAAATAGCTGGGCCCAGAGAAACCATTGGCCGAGGCGGCAAGGACCACGGTGCCGGAGCCTGCCTGAACGTAGGAAGAAGATCCGGCCTTGGAATTATTAATGGCGGTGTTCATCACCAACTCGCCGGCGGTGTTGTTTTGCCAGACCACAAATGGAACAGGGTTGTAGAAATCAGATCCAGGCCGGATGGCGCCGTTGTTGAAACTGACATTGTATGGCCCCACCTCAGGGGTGATGAGAACATCTGCCAGGGTGAGAGTGGAACCCCTGCCTGAGGCAGAGATGGACTGGGCTGATCCTAAGCTGGCATTACAACGCAACGATGTGAGGTACGGCTGCGCGGACCAGCCGGAAATATTGCCAGTGACATCCAAATTGCCCGAGGTCACGGCGGTATTACCGCTGGCTTGGGTGTAGAATCCGGCTATCTGGCTGCCGCCAACAATGGAATAAGGTGATGCGGAACCCGTGCAGGCGGCAAAATCATAAAGTCCCGCCGTTGCATAAAACGAGTCCAAAAACGGACTGGAACCGGTTCCCACAAAAGCAGCGCTTCCTGAATTCGAGGTGGTCATGGTGGCGGAAGCGGGAATATTGACGCCACCGGCTCCAATGGTGGCGGGACCATTGAATTCAATCACGGCTCCTGCATTGGGGGTGACACCGCCCACTTGAACAGTGGGCAAATAATTGGGCGAAGCAGGCTGGGCACTCAAGACAGAGGCCCCGGCATTGAGAGAAAGCCCTGAGAAACCCTGGGTAATGGCGGCCTGGCCATTGCCAGTGACCTGAAGCGTGCCTCCACCCATGGAAAGGGGGTTTGAGTTTGGCAGCAAATTGGTGGGCGGCGAATTTGAGGGGGAGTAATCAAGCAAGAGGGTTCCGGAGTATATGTTAATTCCACCATTGATTTGGTTGGTGGCACCGCCCAAAACCAGTGTGCCAACCCCGGATTTGGCCAGCCCGCCGCTGCCGTCCAATGGGACAGTGATGGTTGCGGAATCATTGACCACGTTAATGACCGGCGCTGGCGAAAGTGTCAAAGCCCCGGCGCCGCCCAAAGTCCATGAAAAGGCCTGGGAAAAATCGCCAAAATTAAGGTTACCTATTACCGTTGGGCTATCCAAAGACACAGACACGTTGGTGGATAGGCTGAGCTGGCTAAAATCAGCCAGATTTCCGAATCCTGCGGCCACGTTGTTTCCCGCCCAGTTTGTTGAAACATCCCATGCTCCATCGGATGTGGAGGTCCATATAAAAGTTGAGTTGCCCTGCGTTGTGGCGCTGGCTTCGGGAGAATGGCCGCTGGCTCCATCTGGGCCATTGGCAGTGACCACATAGTAATAAGTCAAGCCACCCAGAAGGGGCGAATCCACATAAGACAGGCTCGTGACGCCTGTTGCCACGGTATTGGTTTCGTTGCCTGGAGACAGGCCGCGATAGATGGTGTAGCTTGACGTGTTTGTTGGGGCGGACCAATTCAGAGTGATTTGCTGGCCTGATGCCGCCGCCTGGAGGCTGGATGGAGGCGGTTGCATGCTGTTGACCCAGTCTGTTGCTGCTCCAGAGGTTCCACCTGCGTTGACTGCCACCACCTTGTAGTAATACACAGAGGCCGGATTGATTCCTCCCAAAGAATAATTTGTCATGGTGATGGTTTGGATGTAAGTGAACGGGCCCTGCGGGCTTGTGGCTTGATAAAGGGCGTACCCCACAGCTCCCTGCACAGGGGACCAATTCAAGGAGATGACGTTGGTTTGCGTGAACTCACCGGTCAAAGATATGGGGAGAGAGGCCGGGGTGGCGGGTCTGGGAATAGCGAAGACAGGAGCAGAAGCGCTGCTGACTCCTCCCGGGCCATTGGCAGTGACCGTGTATTGGTAAATGGATCCATCGGTGAGGGTGGAATCCGTGTAATAATTGTTGGTGGTGGCGTTGTCCAGAATGATCGTGCTGAGAACATTGGACGAACCCCCACCGGAACTGACCAACGTGGAGCGCCAAATGGAGTAGAAACTGGCGTTGGTCGAGGGGAGCCATTGCAATCTGGCAAATTGGTGGCCGGAGCTTAGCGTCTGCAAGCCTGTTGGTGCCGGGGGGGGCGCGGTGGACAGCGCGCCGGAGGGTGTGGCCGACCCACTGGGTGGAGATGCCGCGCTGGAACCCACGACATTATTGGCTTGGACTTCATAGTAGTAGGTGGATCCATTCAATGCGGAGGTGTCCAGCCAGGTGGCGTTGTTCCATCCGCTGCCACATACCGGTCCGACCACTCCCTGAGCCACCTTGGAATAGGGGCCGTTGACGGAGGCAGAACGGAGAACCGTATAAGAGGTGGCACCCGGGCAGACAGGCCAGCTTACAAGAGCGGCATTGTTTCCGGGATAGGCTGCAACCGATGACGGCGCGCCAGGCACATATCCCGCAAGCTCAAGACGTATATAATCATACATGGCGTGATCGGCAAAATAACTTCCCCCAACCTGACGGATGGAAATGTTGATGGTATTATTGCCAGCGTGCAGCAGGGATGCCGGAAAAGTAAGACGCTCATCAGAAAAGGCCGCATTGTTTCCTTCGCGAATGCTTGTGTCACTATCGCCATACCCTGCGTAATAACCCGTGGTGGGCACACTGGTTTGGGGTGAACCCGAAACGCCGCTGGCACTCCCAAGGTTCACGCCATTGACTGTAATGATAAGGGCCGCGTAATAGTCTGATGCCAAGCCAAGGTAAAAACTGGCCAACGCTCCAGTTGCAGGTGTGGTGGGAAGTGAAAAGGTGATGGTGGAGGAGGAATCATCATAGTTGCCCAAACCATCCCTCACCACGGGTTGGATGAAATTCCAATCGGTGGTCCAGCGACTCTGGCCCACCACATAATTCAATCCGCTGGGAAAGTCGAAGGGGAATTCCAGCCATTTGCTCCAAATGGGGCTTGGCGCTGTAGGGCTTGGACCTATGTCGCCCACCCAAAAATCATCGCCGTGCCT
>DAIDJC010000051.1:5534-14241 GCA_027451565.1 Limisphaerales bacterium
GAAACCCTATCTCAAAGACCGTGGGACCAACCCTTTTTGGGGTCCATGTCACCGTGCCAAGGTTATTGGTGGTCGCGGGTGAAACAGTCACGGCAAATGGACTGGACGGAATGTCCACCAATAGAGGCGGTGAGCTTCCATTTTGGCTTTGGCTCATGAAAGTTCCAGCCGCCCCGGGACCAAATGCGTAGAGGGTATAATTAGTGCCAGCCAGGACATTGGGTATGGTAAAATGACCGGTGGCATCCGTTTGCACCCAGAATTGATAGGGTTTCATCCACTGCTGAAAATCGTAAATGCCTGCTGAGGTGGCTGGCTGCTGGATCAGACCCACCCATAAATTGGAAGCCGAGGCGTTGGGATTGTAGGGGTCATTGATGGCAATGGAGCCGGCAACTGCGCCTCGTCCGGAGGCGGGCGTAAAATTGGCGTTGGTGAACCATGAATATGGCCAGGCCGATTGTTCGGCCTGCTCCTGGGCCTGCGCATCGGCATAGAGGGCTTGTGCAGCCAGGTTTGTGGAGGTGATGGTGTTGGTGATGGCGTTGCAATAGATGAAATAAGGTCCGCAAACCTTGGTCCAGACTTCGCCGCTGGCAAAATTTCCATCGGAGCCCATGCCATAATGTCCACCATTGAGCATGTTCAGGACGGTGGTTCCAATATGCTCCATCAATTCACGCTTAAGCGGGCCGCCATTGTAGTATTCGGAGCTGGCAGTGATGTTCCAAAGGCCGACATTATTGCCGCCTGCCCCGACGCTGCCCCAGCCCCAAAGGTGGTTGACACCCAAGTCGGCGCTGTACTTGTACTTGTCCTCGTAGTCGCCCGCATAAATGCCATTGGTCCAGAGAGAAACCTCTTTGGGCGCCCCTTGGACGGCTATGGCTGAACCTCCAGAAACCTCCATGATGCGGTTCCGCGCGTTGTCCACATGCATCCAATTAAACATGGAGCCGGCGTAAATGTTATCCCGGCATTCACCCATTCCAAAAGCACCGTTGGTGCCCGAGTGGCCGTAGATGGCGGTCACATAAAAACCGCTTGCACCCCTTGGGAGTGAATAATGAACCTCGAGCCAATCGTTTGAAACCGAGGTGGTGATCATGGATATTTCTGCATAATCACCATTGTTGCTGGCGGGATCGGCCACCTTGGTGTAGGAAAACGACAGACCCTCGTCGCTGCTGTTTTCCCAATACAACTGGCCTCCATTGTTGCCCCCAGAAAGCAGGTTGAGCGTTCTTGGAGTCCCGCTATTATTATAGGTGTAGTTGATCTGGTTGATGGATGCCCCGGACTTGGTGCAGAGCAGGGACACCGTTCCGTTGTTCAAGACCACGGTGCTGCCATTGTCAGTGAGCGTTACATTTGGGCCCGTTCCCGTGCCACCTCCGGGAACGTTGGCTTGAAGAGGCATGGTTGCCATGGCCGAAAAGAGGAAGCCCAATAAATAGATGCAGCGGGAGAGGAAACGAAAATTCATGATGGGATTGTCATTGTCCCCCATTTCAGAGTGGTTTGCCATCCACAATACTGGTGATATTGACAAATCCACCCATTTCAAATGGGTTCTGGATGTATCCAACAGGTGATACTTGGCCTGTTCATTACTCGATAACGGGCGACTCATGATTGTCAAGATGGAGGCTAGCCAAAAATGGAGAACCTGTGGCATCTTTTCCCAGAGCCTTATGGACCCAACAAAGATTCAGCGCGGATTGCATTCCGGGAAAGGAAAACATATTCCGGGAGTTTTGGTTCGATATTTGCCGGCTCTATGGTTTTTTTTGGGCTTGGGTTTGCGGAGTTTAGGTCAAACCGAATCCTGGCCTTCTTCCTCCTACAACTACCTCATCAACATTTGGGATACAGAAAACAACCTGCCCGGAAGCACGGTGACGGATATTGCCCAGACGCCGGATGGATATTTGTGGGTGGGAACGTATGACGGGTTGGCGCGATTTGATGGCGCCAATTTTGTGACCTTCGATTCTGCCAACACGCCTGAGTTAACCCAGACACGTGTGCAGGGGCTGTATCTGGATACCAATGGAACGCTCTGGATCAACACTTTTCGAGGTGGTCTGACCTCCTACCGCCGTGGCGTTTTTCGCAAGGAATGGCCGGATCAACCCACTTTCAACCTGCACACCTCGTTGGTGGATTCCAGTCCCGATCACGTGACGTTTGTCACTCAATTTGGTGAGGTATTGGAAATTAATCCCAACCAGAAGGATGCCCAGTGGCAAATCAGCGCTCCGCCGCAGGGGGCACGCCCGATTTATCAATGCACGGCGGGGGATCATCAGTTGTGGTTTTTAGGCCGGGATGGCCATATTTTGAGGTATTTCGGCGGTAAGTTTTCCGGTTTGGCCGATAACGGTGGGCTGGCTGGGCGCAAAATTTACACATTGGTGAGCGATACCCACGGTCAAGTATGGGTTGGCGCGCAGGGTGAGATCGCCGTGTGGGATGGTGTTCGTTTTTGTGATGAAACCCCCACCAATGGCAATAGCATCATTGAGCCGCAGGATTTATTTCCGGTCCGTTCCGGTGCGATTTGGGTGTGGGATGGTCCGCGGTTAAAAGAAATGCTGGGGCGCAAATGGGTGGATGATGTGCCCCGGTGGAATGGCCTGCTGGGACCGGCTTCAGGGCGGTCAACGGGGGTCCATGAGGACCGCGATGGCGGACTTTGGCTGAATCATTATGGGAACGGACTGTTCCACATCACCCCCCAAAACCAATTTGAGCGGTTGACCATGAGGAATGGTTTGCCTGGCGACCGTGTGGGTGCATGGTACCAAAGCAGCGATGGAAGCATCTGGGCCGGGGTGGATCATGGCGGCCTTGTTCAACTGCGGCCTCGTCAATTTCATGTGATAGGCACGGCGCAAGGCCTTCCAGTGCGGACTGCCCTGTCGGTTTGCGAGAACAAAGGGGTTGTTTGGGTTGGCACCGCCGGTGGCGGGTTGTGCTGCTGGCAGCATGGAACATTGACCACCTATCCCGTGGGTGACAATGCCTCTGCCAATTTTGTGTTTTCAATCTATCCCAAAGCCAGCGGCGGGGCATGGATCAGCGCCGGGGAGGGGGAGGATTTGTATGAATTCACCAACGGAGTTGAGGAACATGCCCCCTTGGAAGTGCATGGTATTAAATCATTGCTGGAAGATTCCAAGGGTCGCTTATGGATGGGGACCAAGGCCGGCGTGACGCTGGGCATGGGACAGGTGCGGCAGTTTTTGAGCACCAACGACCAGGGAATACCCCTGCCTGCGATCCGGGCGCTGGTGGAAGCGCCGGATGGGAAGATTTGGGCGGGGTCAGATGACGGCACTTTGTTTCTTTGCCAGCCCGGGAAATTGACTCCTTTCCGGGCGCAGGACGACCTTTCAGACCAGCCCATTTATTCCATGACCGTGGATGCCGAGGGGACACTTTGGATTGGGACTTTCCGTGGAGGTTTGTTGCGATTCAGAGATGGTGTCTTCAAGCGAATTGGATTGAAGCAAGGGTTGCCTGCGGATTTCATTTGCCAGGTTTTGGATGATGGCAGGGGGCGCCTGTGGCTGGGAACCCACCAGGGGATTTTTTCAATCGCCAAGGCGCAACTTAACGCGGTGGCCGACGGTCAATTCAAAAAGCTGGACTACGTGATTTACGGCCGCCATGACGGTTTGCCCTCATTGGAGTGCTCGGATGGATACCAGCCGGCATGCTGGCGCGCGAGCGATGGCATGCTTTGGTTTACGACCGCCAGGGGGGTGGTTTCCCTGAATCCAAACGGCTTGCCCCACAATCAGCCTGCACCACCGGTTCATATTGAGGAGGTGCGTGTGGATGACCAGCCTGAAAACCTGGGCAATGGTGAATTGATCGTGGAGCACGGCAGCAAGCAATTGGATTTTCTTTTCACCGCAGTCACGTTTGATGCGGGCACCCTGGCCCGGTTTCGATATCGCGTGGACGGCTTGGATTCCGATTGGGTGGATATTGGGACAAGGCGAATCGTGCAATTGCGCAACCTGCCGCCCCAGGCCTATTGTTTCAGGGTGATAGCCTGCAACCGGGAAGGGGTTTGGAACACGACAGGCGCGACTTTAAAATTTCGTGTGCTTCCATTTTTCTATCAGACCTGGTGGTTCAGGTTTTTGCTGGCGGCGTTTGGAATTGGGGCCGTGGTGTTTGCGGCCCGCCGCGCGGCGACCCGCAAATACCGCAGGAAACTGGCTTTCCTTGAAAAACAGCGAGCCGTGGAACTGGACCGGGCGCGAATTGCCAAGGATATCCATGATGACATTGGGGCTGGATTGACCCAGATCACCCTTCTGACCGAACTGGCCCGCAGGGATCCTGCGCAAACCGATGCCAATCTGGGACGAATCACGGAATCCGCCCGGCACCTGACCAAGGCAATGGATGAAATTGTCTGGGCAGTGGATCCCCAACACGACACCCTGGCGGGGTTAATGGACTATGTTTCCGCATATGCGGAAGATTACCTCCGTCTGGCAGATGTGCGGTGCCGCATGGATTTACCTGTTGAAATGGCGGACATGCGTGTGGATGCCGAATTGAGGTACAACTTGTTTCTCGCATTGAAAGAGGCCTTGAACAATATTGTGAAGCATGCCCAAGCCACTGAAGTATGGCTGCGGCTCCGAACGGCAGGTGAGTCCATCACCCTGGTCGTGGAGGACAACGGACGGGGAATACAAGCCGTGGGGAGCGGGGAGGAAGACCGGTTGAATTCCGGGTCCGGCTTGGGCAACCTTGGCAAGAGACTGGCGGCAGTGGGCGGGCATTGCTCCATTCAGAGCCTGCCTGGGAGCGGCACTTCCGTATCCTTGACGGTTTATATTCAGGCCAGGTCATCGCCAAAATTGGCGATGCAGCGAGGGGGTTTCCCTCGGTAGATTGAATCGGGCCTCCATGCCTGCCTGCACCCCAATTGATTCGGCCATGCAGTCAGGTTTAAATGCCGGGGTTCAACCAGCAATCGTCCAAGAAAAATTATGAGCATAAAAGTATCCATAGTGGAAGACGATGCGCAGGTGCGCGCGAGTTTGGCCAAATTGATTGATGGCACGCCCGGGTTCGTTTGTGTGAGTCAGCACGGGAGTGGTGAGGAGGCTTTGCAAGGAATTCCAAAAATCCGGCCGGAGGTGTTGCTGATGGATATTAACCTGCCAGGAATCAACGGAGTGGAGTGTGTGCGCCGTTTAAAGCCCCAGATGGCAGGGATTCAGATCATCATGCTCACTGTTTATCAGAATACAGATCATATCTTTAACGCCCTGGCCGCGGGCGCCACCGGATACATGCTCAAGCAGACTCCGCCTGCAGAGCTTCTCACTGCCATCCGGGACGTTCATGGGGGTGGGTCGCCCATGAGCAGCCACATTGCCCGTAAAATCGTTCAATCCTTTCAAAAGCCCGCACCTTCGGCGGCAGGGGCGGATCCTTTGTCTCCGCGCGAGGCCCAGGTTCTTGATTTGCTCGCTAAAGGATTTTTATACAAGGAGATAGCTGAGCAAATGAAAGTCAGCTACGCCACGGTTCACACTCACATTCGCCACATTTACGAGAAATTGCATGTCCGTTCTAGAACGGAAGCTGTGGCCAAACACCTCAAGCAGGCAATGCCCAATAGCTAAGCTTCTTCAAATTAAAACCACTGGTGGTCCGGGCTATGGGCAGGGACTATTAGCTTTAGCTCTGGGTCAGGGTTTGTTTGAAAGTATATAACATGTTTATTCAAAGTTGGATGTGATTTAAAATCGCTGAATTCCGCTTTTGGGGGATTCTTTCTATTGGGCAACCTTTTTTGACCTGAATGAACATTGGTTTTCCCCTTAACGACCGATGGCGCCCGACCGATTGGCGCATCCACAGAATTGGCGATGGTGAGAATCATCAGAGGATGTATATTGATGGACATGCCCGGCACTTTTTTAAATCGCGGACTCGTTGATTTTTTCAAATTGCCTGTTTGTATTTATTCTGCAATCCACAAGTCGCACGCACACTAAATTGCAAATTCACACCATTTCATTCGTTCGGTTGTAAACACATCCTTCACCTGAATAAACCATGAGAACCCCAAATCAAAAAATAAAGTCTAATAAATTCCAAAACCGGATTCGCTGTTTGTTGAGTCTGGCTGGAGCGCTTGCAGTTTCGGCGAGTTATGCCGCCAGCGATACATGGAGCAACGCGCCTGTTAGCGGAAGCTGGCCGGTCACAAACAATTGGGTCACCGGCGCAGTGCCAGGTGTGATTAACCTGTCCGGCAACAACGTGAACAATGATGTCGCCACCTTTAATTCGCCCATTTATAATGGGATCGGAGGTGCCGGAACCCCCATTGTTCCAGATGACGCCACCATTGTGGGCGATCGTAGCCGGGAATTGGGCAGCATTATTTTTGACACCACCAACTGCGGCGCATATGTATTTTACTCGCCTAGTGCCCCGGTTCCTGATTCCGGTTCAACCATTGAAACGGGTATTCTCAACCTGTCCCATAATGGGAGCATCACAATGAATGCGCCCGTGACCAACAGTGAGACGTTTCTTGTGCCGGTGTTTATCCGGCTGCCATCCTCGACTTGGGGGATTTTCAATTTTGTCAACAATTCCACCAATCCCAACGCCGTTCTTTATTTGAACAGCGTGACCAATGACAGTGCGAACACTCGCAGCACGGTCTTTGTATTAAGCGGAAGCAATCCCGGAACCAATACCATTGGCGCTCTCTCCCGGGGTACCACCACTTCGACAACGGCTATTCAGGGCGTCACCAAAAATGGTGCCGGACGCTGGATCCTCGCTGGAAACTCTGACTTTTTCAAAGGCAATTATTCAACCGCCAACATTAACGGAGGTATCTTGGAGGTGCAGCAAACCAATGCCTTTGGCGCCATGTCAACCGTGTTTGTAAATAGCAATGGCGTTTTGCAGATTGATGGGACAACGCTTGCCCAAGGCTTCAGTCTCAATGAGAGCGGCGCGGTGTTGATGAATGGCACTGGAACGCTGAATTCTGCGAGTGTGAGCACACTGGCCGGGACCACTCCCACATTAGAGACAATGAATCCATCGGACATCATGACGGTGGGCATTGCCACCAATGACCTGACTGGCGGCTCTGTTAGCTGTTTCCTGCATGTGGCCGGGCCTGGGACGGTGTTGCTGGATTATCCCAATAATTACTCTGGAAACTGGTCGGTGGATTCTGGAACCCTGAGCCTTTCAACCAATGCAGTCGGCGGTCTTGGCACGGGGAACGCCTTGAACCTTGCGGCTGGCAGCACTTTGGATGTCACGGCTTTGACAAGAGGCGGTGGCGTTTTTACACCCACCGTGGCAGCAATCGGCGGCAGCGGCACGGGCACCGCAGTGGGGAGCACGGCGGCGACGATCAAGGCGGATCCCAGTGGCACCATCAATCTCGCCTCGGGTTCCACCGGTGTGAACATCACCTATTCACCCAACTCCCCCACGGGAGATTTGACCCATCCTGCGCTCTATGTTTCGCAAGGCACACTGTCCATGGGAAACAATGCCTTTGTCATCAATAACACGAGCGGCACTCCATTGGGTGCTGGGACCTATCAATTGATTCTTCAAGCTTCCGGAACGATCACCACAGCCGGGGGTTATTCTGTGACATCCGTTACAGGAGCTGGATTGGCGCCTGGAACGGTGGGCAATATTATTGTGAATGGCAGTGAGGTTGACCTGGTGGTGATCAATTACACTCCCAAAAACCTGGTTTGGACGGGCGGGAATCCCAATGCAAATTGGGACATTGGCACCGATTCAAACTTTCTTAATGGCGCAATTCATTCGGTGTTTAGCAACTCTGACTACGTGACCTTCAATTCCGTTGGCTCAACGAATCCTATTGTCAATTTGATTGGGCCCATGGCGCCAACCAGCGTTGTTGTGGATAGCACCGCTAACAATTACACATTTTCAGGCTCTGGATCTGTGGCTGGTGTTGCTGGCCTGGTCAAGATTGGCACTGGAACCTTGGTTCTTCAGAATGTAAACAAGTACGGCGGAAACACCGTGGTTAGCAATGGCGTGATTCAACTGGGAGTGAACGGCGCATTGCCGAGTCCATTGGATTCAGGATCTGGCAATGTGATTCTGCAAAGTTCTGGAACGCTGGACATGAATGGTTTCACCAATACCGTGAATGCGTTGAACGGTTCGGGTACTGTTGACAACACCAGCGCTGGATCGGGCGCGTTGATTATTGGAGCAAATGGTGACAGCGGTTCTTTCTCTGGTGCTCTACAGAACACCGCAGGAACCTTGTCCATCAATAAGGAGGGTGCCGGCATGGAGACCTTGACCGGGTCCAATTCCTACACCGGAACCACAATCATCGGCGCGGGAACACTCACGGTCGGCAACTTGTATGCTTTGGGTGGGGGCGCCAGCCCGGTGGTCATAAATGGTGGAACCTTGAATGCCGCTACCAGCCTGATGATCACCAACTTGAACGGAACCGCTGGCACCATAGCCAATAATTCCTCGACCAGCACAAACCTGCTGAATTTTGCCGGAACTTCCACGTTTAGCGGCAATATTGTGGATGGTTCTGGCGGGGGAGGCATTGCGGTGACCATCAACAGCGGAACCCTCTCCTACAATTCGGCCAATACCTACAGCGGGGGAACGTTTGTGG
>DAIDJC010000052.1 GCA_027451565.1 Limisphaerales bacterium
GCCGCCGCAAATCTGCTTCAGCCGTGGGTGGCCGAACCCCAAGTGACCCAGACCTTGATCGGTGAACTTGCCAACACCAATCCGCTTGTCCGCCAGATGATCGTGCAAACGCTCGGCCCGCTCGTTGACGCCGGCCAGGATGACGTCATCGCCGCGCTGCGCCGGATGCTCGATGATCCCTTCCGCAACGTGCGCGTCACTGCCGCGCGCCAGCTCGTCGCCACACTGGACACCAATTCACCGGCGGGAAGGGATTATCTCAATTTTCTGGCCCAAGTGGCGGACCAGCCCATGGGCCAGTTGCAAATTGCGGACTTTGAATTGAGGCGCGGGGACACGGCCCATTCGCTCGTTCATTTTGAAAAGGCCGTCCAATGGGATCCCTACTCGCCCGACATCCGGCACGAACTGGCGGTGGTTTTGAGCCAGTTGGGACGGACCCAGAGCGCGCTTGAACAAATGGAAGAGGCCGTGAAACTGGCGCCAAATGATGCGGAATTACACTACGACCTGGCGCTGGCATTGAATGACGCCGGCGAGAGCAACCGCGTGATTTCCGAATTGGAACAAGCCGTAAAGCTGAACCCCCAATTTGCAAAAGCCTGGTATAATCTGGGGCTGGCCCGCAACGGTCAGGGAGATGAGAGCGGGGCCATCGAGGCGCTGGTCCGCGCTGAATCCGCTGACCCCACGGATCCGCGCATTCCTTACGCCCGGGCGACCATTCTGGCCCGGCAGGGAAATTTGGTTGCCGCCCGTGCTGCCGCCCAGGGCGCACTCGAACTGAACCCCAAATTCACCGCCGCCGCCGAATTGCTGCAACAGCTCGGAGACCAATAGCGCAATTCAAGCAACTTTTTGGCCGACTTATGGTTCCAGACAAACGCTGCCAGAATGTCCCGTCCTGGTGCGACCGTCACCCGCAGCCGTACTTTGATGTCCGCCAACACTGGCGCATTCGACATTACTGTCCCAAAAGCCGCAACAAAGTTCGTTCGGCTGAACGTAACAAATGGTTGATGGTTGTCGCACTGAACGAGCGTTCTGAAATCGGAAGCGGAACGAAACCCGGTCGGGAGTGGCCTGAACGGACCACGGTGAAGTTGAGCGTGATTTCAGAAGATTTTTTGGGTGCGTAACTGTATAGGTTTCCAGTTTCAGGCGATTTGTCTGGCCGGTTGCCGAATGCCTGGAGGCAAGCGGATCAGTCAAAGCGCCGAACTAACATGAATTTTCTATCTGGGCAGTATGGCTGTGGGTGGTTTGCGGGTCATGTGGCACGGTTGCATCGTGATTAAGGAGCTTGAATTCATTGGTTCATGCAGTTACGAACACAGCGGACATAATTGTAAATGCGGATGACATCACCCTGCGATCCACGCCCATTGGGAAAGTTGGTTCGGCGGGCGTAAAACTCTGCGGCAGTTGCATTGAAACATCCATTTCAATGCCCATACTGGCTATCTTCCTGCTGATACGCCGGATTTTTTTGCCAATCCTTGACTTTGGGATCGATCTCGGGAATCGCAAGCGCGTTGAAGCCAGACACACGGCGTTCCATATCCTGCTGTTGGTCAGCCGTCAGGCGGGCCAGTGCGCTGGAGAGGTTGACGTTCGCGCGTTTTGAGGTATTCGGATCAAATGAATGCAGCATCGCCAGCTTGCACCACATTGCCGCTTCTTCCGGGTCTGTTGAAGCGATGTAACCGCTTAGGATGGCGAAACCCAGATCGTTCTGCGCGGAGACAAACCCATGTGCTGCCGCGTCGCGCAACAATTTCTCTGCTGCAGCCTTGTCTGGTTCCACATCCAACCCGCGAATCAACATTACGGCCAAGATGGATTGCGCCTGAAGATTCCCGTGGTCTGCCGCCCGGCGCAGCCACTTGATTGCCTCGCTTTTGTCTTTCGGATAAGCGGGGCAATCCTTCCCCGGGGCCACTCCATTGTAATAGAGTTGAAACAAAATGAACTCGGCCTTGGGCCAGCCGTTTTCCGCGGCCTTGGTCAGCCATTGATTTCCCGATTCACAATCCGCTCCGAGATCACCACGAAAACAACTCAATGCACATTGCAATTGCGCTTCGCGATGCCCCATCTGCGCCGCCCGAACCATGAATTCGTGCGCCATCTGCAATGAGGCGCGGTTGGTTTTGTCCTCCAGATAATGGAGTGCCAGATCGTATAGGGCTTCGGGATGATTTTTTGACGCAGCCCTGCCATACCACAGCAGTGAGTTTTCAGGGTCTTTCGGCACGCCATCGCCCAACCGGTAGGCCTGCCCCATGAAAAATTGCGAATCCGTAGCGCCGAGCAATGCGGCCTTGAGTCGCCAGTAATGGTAGCTGGCCAGATTGGTTTCGGTGCCACCCCAGCCGCGATAATAAAAATTCGCCAACCCCTGCGCCGCCAGGGCGTCCCCGAGTTCGGCACTTTTTTCCATCCACTTGAAGCCGTCAACCATCGCATTGGTGTCGGTGTATTTAAGGCTGTAAATCACGCCTAAGTCATACATTGCACGGCGGTTTCCACCTTCATTCGCCGCTCGCAAGAGCCAGTATTCGGCTTCTGCCTCGTTTGTCTTTACGCCGTAACCGCTCATCAGCAGGTAACCCAGGCTCTTCATCGCCACAAAATTGGTCTGGTCGGCCGAAAGCCGATAATATTTTGCCGCCATTGAGTAATCCGGAGTCGTTCCCAAGCCGTAGTGGTAGCAGCCGCCCAACTGAAGTTCCGCTTCGGCGTTTCCGGCCTCAGCAGCCTGATTGAACCAGTGAAAGGCCTCGTTATAATTCTTGCGGACGTATTTGCCCCCTTCCAACAAATATCCCAAGTTCAACATGGCCGCTATGCAGCCTTTTTCGGCCGAACCGCGCAGCAACTGCAAACCCGTGGACGACGCTTCCGGAGAATTGCTCTGAACAACCAAAGCAAAGCCCCATAGCGCTTGAGCCACATCATTTCCCTGCCGGCTTTCCTGACATATATAATTCGTTGCCTTTACAACGTCGAAATTGGTATTTGCCCAGTATCTGGCTGGCACGGCGGCTATGACAGCCGCATACCAATTGGTTGAAAGCCTGTCGTCAAATGTTTGCGTCGGCATCTCATCCGCAGAAGGGATGCTGGCGGCAGGTAATTGACAATACGCTGTCGAAACCAATGCGAACATTGCCAAGCCGTGCAGGATTTTTTGCATAATTTTAATTCGCCTTGGCCGGTTTGACCTCCGGGGCTACCGGTTCGGTCTGGCGTGCCAGATAGCGTAAGATGGTTTGGGCCGTCGGCACCGCCTTTCCCTCCAAGCCGCTGAGTGAAAAGGTCACGCTCTTCGTCTTCGCTCGGATGATACTGTATTTCCAAATCGGCGCTTGCTTTTCCTTGAGACGGAACGACAGAATCACGTTGGAATAGGAACGGCGGGCGAAGGTTTTTTCGATTTCCTGAAAATTCAGCGTGCGCGTCCAGCCGCTGTAAAAAATGCCTTTGGCGTTCAGGGTCAATTCCCCGTGCCGGTGGCGTTTCCAGACCAGGGTGATTCCGAGTGCTGGAAGGACTCCGAAAATGGCAAACATGACCCGCGCCGCGAGGTCATTGATGAAAATGGCGCCCGTGAGACAGCCGGCCACAACCAATCCCAGCAGGAAGACCATCGCCCACAAATTGGATTGTTTGCAACGCCATTTTTTCTCCGGGAAATGCTGGTCTAACAACGCTTTCCCTTCCGGTGTGGCGTAGTCGGCCTTGGCCAGACGCAGTTTACCCATGACGGTTTGCGCCTGCCGGGTCAGGTTGGTGAACAGCGCGTCGCGTGTGGAAAACCATTTCGCATAGGCGCTCTCCGATTTGGCCAGCGCAATGTCCCGGGCCTCGTCGGCGTTAATGTTTTGACCGAGTGCTCCCAACCGGATGTTCAGGGGCGGATGAGAGTCCAGCGGGTGCGGCGTTTTCTTTTCAAACAACTGGTTCCAAAATTCCGAATCCCCTGCCAACTTATCCTGCACGACGGCTTGCAGGGGAATGTTCAAGGGATTTTCGATTTTGTTTTTAATCGCGTCCGCCAAGCCGCGCTGAAATGCCTCGGTGGCCACCTGGAACCGGACTAGGGCATTGGCCGCCGTCCGCGGCGAGGTTAAGGCCGCCGCCTTTTGGTCCGCCAGTAATTCGCGATTGCGCGAGGCCGCCTGTCCGGTCTCGCCAAAGCACCATCCGAAAAAGTTGAGAAATTGAAAACTGGGCCATCCCACCCAGCCCGACCTTGCCATGGCCACCATCGTTGAGTGAATCTTCAAGCGCAACGGATAGAATTCCCGCGTCATCCGCGTGTCCTCGCCGATAAAGTGCCCCAGTTCATGACCGATGATGGCCAGCACTTCATCTTCCGAAAGCTGTTTTAGCAATGGATACGAGAGATAAAGCGTTTTGCCTTCCGTGCGCCCGGAATCCAGGCACACGGCCAGTTCCGTCACATAAAAGTTGAATTGCAAACCAATGACTATGCGATCTGGCGGCGAGGTTTGCAATCGCTCCGCCGCATACCTGACGGCCTGCCATAATTCGGGTGCTTCTGCCGGCGTGACCTCCCGCGACATCGGCTCCTTGAATTCCAACGGCACCTTTTTGAGCAGAATTGTTGCACTCCGCCATAAGGCAAGCAGACCGCCGAGGATGATTAACAGCAGCAGTTTCGGGAAGAACTGGCCAAACCATAAAACCGTGAGTTCAAAAGTTCCATAAGCCAGCAGTGGTATCAGTAGGAACACCTTGGCCAGCGCTGCGGCCATTCCGATCTTCCAGCTCAACCGATAACCGTGGATCAAATCTGCCTGGGAGTTTTTAGCCCTCCCGTTCAGCGCAATAATTGACCAAATGGCAGCAGCCAAACCCGCCACCAACACTGACGAGAGAATCAGCCCCCATTGCAACCGGCGAAATCTCGCCGCCAGACCGGCGCGCACCAGGTTGTCATGCAACTTTTCGAGTCCGGCGGGTGGATTAAAACAGACCTGCCGAAAATCTATATTGGCAATCTTAGCCAGACGGTCTTCCATCTCGGCAGGCGAAAGGTTGGGGCTGGCCTCGACGGAGGCGGTGATTTCCGTGCGTATTTTGCTGTTTAACCAATGCGGGGCCGCGATGAAAAACGCCAGCAGCAGCACCGGAATCAGCAGGCTTTTGACCAGGGCCAGCAACAAGTTTTTACGGACATTGACCGGTGGCTTGCTCTTGAGCATAAAGTTTGTGCAATGGGCTGGGTTGATCGCTGCTTTTGCGCTTGGGCGAAATCTGTTTATCCCCAGCACCCATGATCCGCAAGTGTGCTCCTGGAATCTCCCAGCGTCAATTTCCACATTGTTAAAACTGTGAAAACCAACCCCTTTGAACTAAAAAAACATCGAACGCAAACTCAAACACTTCCTCATTGTCCTCTGCAACCTGAATCGTGAGGCAACAAACTCCTGACGGCCCCACCTCAAAGTAACATTTAGCCGTGAGTCAACGCGCGACTCCACCACAGCCCGCACCTGCTCGCAGTTCGGCGGAATCCAGAGAAAGGCGCGCGGATGGTCATTGGAATTGGGCAAGGTGATGGAATTCGCCGGAACCGACCATTGCCACACAGCCGCCGCTGCGGTCTAAGACAACCCACACCACCACCAAACAACCAGAATTCCTGCGAAAATTTGGCGCACAGACTCAATTCGCGCCCAGCCACAGAATCACCGTCGAACGCGGTCCAACCTCAATCGGCCTATCCAGCTTAAGGGATTGCTTGGAAACCAGGTTGCGGGCCTCGCCGGTTGCGCCTGCTGGCGGTTTCAGCTCAAAGGTTTTGTCCATCGTCATATTCATGCCGATCACATAATTTCCATAGTGCAGACGGTAGAATTCGCCTTCGCCAGCAAAGACGTTTTCATCGCCGGGACGGAATTTTATGCCCGCAGGAATTTTTGCGATGGGTAGTTTTTCGCCCGCTTCAGCCGAGTGCATCGGCACGGGATACTTTGGACCGCCGTTGCCGAAACCGAAATTAACCCAGTCCGGCCGCGTAAAAGTCATGCCGCTCGGGGTGAAGTCAACGTCTTCCTGCACGTCGGCGATACGGTCAAAGCGCGGGGCGATATAATGCACCCGAGCCAGAAAGTTAATGGCATTCCGCGCCCGCCAGTAAAGTGAGGCATAGAGAATGTCGTCGCCATGCTTGATCGCGACCACGCCATCCTCCTCGTCGGAGAAAACAAAATCCGGCTGACCACTTGTCATGGGCAACCGATACCTGCTGGCTGCCTGGGATTTTAACAAATCATATTGATCCGGCACATTGAGCAAGCCGGCAGTGACGCGCAGGCTGTTGTTTTGCCCCATCTGATGCATGACGGAGGCAAAAAATTGGTTGTCCTCGAACATCTGCTGGACATAGCCGACGGATTGCGGGTCCAGGGTCTCCGCCGCGGCGTAGAGCGACGAGGCATCCCAGGTCGGCCGTTCGCAATACAACACGTCGCCCGGATAATGCATGTCGCGCCAGCCAACTATTGTCTCGATGCGCATGGCACGGTGCCCCTCGGCATCCAGCATCGGATACCTGAAAGCGGCGCGGGCGTGCATGATTTTTTCCAACTGTGCTCTGATCATCAGGTCGCCAGGCTGGCCGGGTGACGGACGCGTCGCGTCATAGATGGACGTGACCCAGTCCAACACCTCCCCGTAGTAACCCACGTAACCCAGTTCGCGCGTCAGTCCTTTGTCAGTCAGCTCCCAGTAGTTGGTGCCAACGCCCCAACCTCGACGATCACCGGTTCCGTCCTGATCACTGTCTCTCCAGGGTTCGAGGGCGATGGCTTCATAAAGATATCGTCGCGCCACCGGCTCGGAAAAAGCCTTGTCCGGATCCACCACCTCAAGACCACGGTTGCACAAGTAAATGTTCATGTCCGTGATCATCGTTTGGTTGGAATAAAGCCGGCGGTGATACCGATGCCAGTCGCGACCCGCGAGCAGCAGTTCCGAATAGGCCGCCCGCCGGGAAATGCTTTGGCCGCCGTTCGTGATCGGTTCATCAAGAAAATGACGCAACGGCTCGCCGAGCAGGCTGACCGCATCGCCCGCCGGACCAAATTCAAACCAGCCCGGATTGGGCGTGCTGGGATCATTATGCGCCAGTTCCGGATTCGCGCGGCAGGCGGCAAACAACGCGTCCATGCCCTTCAATACTTGCGAAACCACTTGGGGATTCTGGAAGGCATCCGTCCATTTCACAAAATAGGCCCGCGCCAGAAACTGCATCTGCATTTCGTTCAGCGGGCGTGAGATTTTTAATTCGTTTTGAATTTCGTGGCTCACCCTTTCCTTCAGTTCAACGAACACTTCCTGCCCTGGTGTTTGACGCACGGGCGGATTGACCGGAGCCGCGCCTTGTTTTTCGTCGGAGGGCGGAACGAAACAACCGTCAGTGTGGGAATATATCTTGTAAAGCCCACGCGTCGGCTCGGTCATGGGCTTCTGGTAACGTTCAAAGGTATTGCCATAACCCCACACCGGCCCGGTGCTGTGGATCTCGAAATGTAATTCGTTTTTACCGTGTGACATTGCCAGCGGCAACGGCGTGGTATTGTAGAAGAAACGGTCATTGCAGCCCGGCTCGCCACTGTCATCGCCGAAATCCAGAATGTCAATGTCGCCCAAGTGCCGGTAGCCAACCTGTTTTCCCTCGCAAAACAAAATCAAGCGACTGGCATTCGTATCCGAACCCCAGAAGCGCGCCGTGACATAATTTTGCCTGGCCGGATCCACCTTGAGGAGGAACGACACGGTTCCGCCGGACCAATTTGATTCCGCGTTCGTGGCCGGCGGCAGCAGCCGTCGCGCCGGCTCGCCCAGCGCGCCAGAAATGATTTCACTGCCGTCACTCTGGAAGGCGTGACCGGATTCCGACAACGCATCGCCAAAGACGATCCTGTCCGTGATTGCCGGCTCGCTGTTCGCAAGCAACGTCGCGGCTAAAAAACTTGCCGTAAGGATTGGTAAATACATTTTCATTAAAAACCTTCAAATCCTTCCCCGGCCAGAGTGGATTCCTTACGCAAAACCTTCCCATCCTTGCTCTCGGTCATTTGCACGATGATGCCTTTCCCGTCGCCGGTGAAGGTCTGGAGGTGAATCTCCCGCACGCGGCCATTCCTCCGCCTGCTCTTTGGATTTCTTCCCATCGGCGCTCAACCATCGCTTTCAGCAAACGGTCCTAATGTGTTGCCAATAAAAGCACCGGACCAAGCAGGCCGGATGGCATCAAGGCGGTTTGGGCAGTCAGCTTGCGAATGTTCGTGCGGGTAAACCGCTGGCTTGATGGCAGTGTTTGGTCTCCAATAATCCGGTTAGGCCAAAAGTTCACGACTTGAATTTCCAGGTGATTGTCTGCGGCCTGAATTGCACGGGAAATATTCACGCGAAACGGTGGTGTCCATGTGATGCCAAGGTCGCGGCCATTCAATCGAACGCGGGCCAGTTCCCGCACATCCCCAAGGTCCAGCCAGATTTCCCCACCCTGCCCCGCCTTCGCCGCATCCGGCAGGTCAAAGGTCTTTGTATAAACTGCCGTGCCGGAGTAATACTTGATTCCGGGTTCGGGCCGCGCAGTCCAATCAGTCAAATCCGGGAAGGTAACTGCTGCCGGGCCACCCCAGCGCGGATCAAAATGCACCTGCCACGGCCCATCCAAGGTGGCAAGGGTTGACATATCCGGGTCATTGAGGCTGGCCGTGGCCGGGTGTTGCACCGCAGGGTCGCGAAAAACGATAAACATCGAACCGCATGGAGAGAATCTCAACGGCAGGGTGGTGCAACCCCTGGCCTGGGTGTAGGAATCGGCAAACCGGCGCGCGCCCGAAACGGGGTCCCATATCTCCGGCGCTTTGCCGGAAACCCTGAAGGTGCAGAACACTGCGGCCGCATTCGTGGAACGGTTGGCCACGAAATAAATATCCTCTCCTGGTTTCCTCCGGTGAATGTATCCCAAGTCCAGCGAGGTCTCGCGGCCCGCATCGGAGCCTGGCGCCAGATTGTCCCCACCCTGCATGCGGGGGTCCTTGACCCAGATGCAATCCGGCGGCACTCCATCAGCCTGCAAAACTTCGCGCGCGGTTCGATCCGCAATCACCCGGCCTTTGCCGTTGTTTCCATTCCACAACTCATCCGCCAGCTTCTTCACGGCTGCATCGGTGGACGCAAAATCTTTTAGCGTTTCACCCCGTCCCGGCTTGGGGCCAATCACTGTGGCGCCAGCCGCCACCAGCGACCGGATTTTCTCCAGCACCGGCAGTGAAATCGCATCCCGATCCGGCAGCACCAGCATGCGGTAGCTCATGCCATCCGGCAGGACGATCCTGCCTTCCCTCACCTGGACACGCTGGATCAGGGCCTCGGCGGTAATGACATCGTAATCATAGCCGGGAAGCACGTGGGCGGGATCGGATGCCTTGAGCTGGGAAAAATTGGGGACTTGATCGCCATAATAATAACAGGCATCCGCCACAAACAAACCCTGCTGCAGCATGAACTGGCAACGGTTGATGTAGGCGAAGAATGGCGCGGAATCATCCCACCAAGTCACCTTGGGGTTGAGATGGGTGCCGGCAAAATATTGCTGGCCGGGTATGCCGGTTGAATCCGGCGAGCAGACAAAGGCATGCCAGACCAGCCGGTTCATGCCTTCGCACAGGGCCTGGTCAAAGGATGGCTTCAAATTGTTCCAAAGGCGCTCCTGCCAGTTCGGGCCAATGGTGGTAAAACCCTCGTCCTGAGTGATGCGGTGACCATAGGTGTGCGCGGCGCTCGCTGGTTGCTTCACAAAAAAGCGGTTGGAATCGCCAATGCGATGGGTCCACGACCATGCCCAGAACTCGCTCATCGGCACGTCGTCCCAGCCCAGGCAACGTTGCGCATCTATGGGAACGGAATGCGGACCGCCGGACTCGGGATGAATTTCCAGCCCGTGCCTGTGGGCATTGTCCCGGAAAAGCCGGTAATGATCATCTATGGCCAGGTCGCCAAGGGTCTGGCGATAATCAAAGAGAAACCGATCGCTCTGCCCACGCGAATTCAATATCCGCCCAGCCAGCACCGGCAGCCACGGAACCATGTCATAGCCATGGCGCTTTTTAAATTCCTCCGGCAGCGCGGGGGTCCAATTGGCCAGTTCGATTTCCCAACTGTCCGTGTGCAGGTATTTCAGGGTGTTTCCAGCCAGCGGCCCGGCATCACCAATCAATGGCTCGACCACTTTGTCCCAGTATTTTTGAAAGGCCGTGGCGCTGTAAACATCCAGGGCAAAACCGCCCCAGCCATCACTGCTGGTGGAAACATAGGCGTGATCCCCCACAGTGCGACCAAACCGAAGCACCTGCCATTCGCCATCCGGCGCGTTCCACTGAAGGACGCCTTGCTCATCCATTTTTCCGGTTAAATCCACCACCTCCGCCGCATCCGCATCCTGCTCGCCGGGAGTGGCTGGATACTCGGCAAACAAAGGGCTGGAGTCTGGCGCGGAAAAAGGTGTGAGGGATTGTTGCAACGCCTTTTGCATCCAGTTTTTCAGCGGCTTATGGGAAGGGGCCTTTTTTATGCGGTAGGCAACCACAGCCGTGTCACGGTAAAAACCCTCCCGGGTCTCGGGAACGGGCAGGCGCAGGGTGACATTCGTGCCGCCGGCACATTGCCGTTCCGACCACACATACTTTTCAGCCGCATCCTCCCTGGACACCACCGGGCCGCCAAGGTTCCATCCGCTCTGGATGTTCAGGCTCATCTCCAACCCAAGGCGGCTGGCCTCGCGCAGGGTGTGTTTGTAAAGTTCGCGCCAGGCGGGCGACATGAACGTGGGTCCATGCGGCACCGGGGCATTGCCGTCCTGGTCCGCCCCGCCTGCGTCTATGAGCACAGCCCCGCCAAAACCCTTGGCCTTCATTTCCTCCAGGTCGCGAGTGATGGAGGCTTTCGTGACATTGCCATTGAGCCACCACCAATAGGCACGAAGACGCGCTTCACGCGGTGGGTCATTCCATCCGGCGTCCAAGGCCATGGTGTTGCTGGCCTGCGCACGTCCCTCAGGCTGCCAAACAAGCCAAAACAGAAGGCAAATGAAAAAAAGAAACCTGCTGCCACGACATCCCATCAGCGCCCCCGCGCATTGAGTTGACGGTGATTTTTTGTGCATTCCCCAAGGGTATTGCCGCCGGGCGAATTTTAAAGGGTAATTGCGCGGCAACGACAAGAAAAGCCGCCAGGCGGCCCGGGGGTCCTGCCCCGGACCGGCACCGCGAAAGCCAAATCCGCTAAAATAGGAGGCGGTCAGCCCTCACTTTGAATCCAAGCTTTTCCACTTTGCATACAGGGCAAGACGGATCACAACAATCAAAATGATCAATTCCATGGCCCCAACGATGAGAACCCAGTTATCCGGCGGGGTGCTGGTTGGGGCAAGGGAGACCACCTGCACATCCTGCGGGGAACGGAGCAGGAGTCGGAATGATTTTGCCCTCCAATCCTTTCCTGCCTGCCAGTTGTTGCCCCGTTCGATGAGGCAGATGCCGGTCACGTTGACCTGGCTGCCACTGGGCAGGTCGGAGAAACGTCCGATGCTGGCATCCGCCGGCAGGTAGGCTTGAAAAACAAAATCCCCCGCTGAGAGTAACAGGAATTGGTTCACCCCGCGATCCACGCGCTGCAGGACCTTCGCGGATAATTGCACCAGCTTGGAGTCATGGACACCAGTCAATATCTCATTCAGGTCAACGGCATCCGGTTTAGGCTCGGAACTGACGCCGGTTTTCCGGTATATCGCATCCTCGAGCACCGGGGAATATTCCCCTTTGGTCGGCCAGCCCACAATTTCAACCTGGTCCCCGGGGTTCACTTCATCGCGCAAGGTTGTCTGACATTGCAAACCCAGTGATCCATCCTGAATGAAAATCGCCCGGCCCGGCTCAAAATAAGTCACGGTTCCGGTCACCTTCACCCGATGAGAAGTCACGCCCTCGGGGGTGAACCTCAAAAGCCTGTCAATGGACTGCGCTGGCGCGCTGAAAGGATTAAACGGGGCGTTCTTGACCACTGCAAGGCCATCGGCATTTGGCACAAGCAGACGAACCCCAAACAACTGCCTTTGGCGGTTGAACAAGGTCGCACAAACCCCACGCACACGCACCTTGGCGTCCAGCAGGTCGTTGAGCTGGCTGGTGGGCACCTCCTTGGTCACCACGGTGAAACGCTCGCCGTCGGCCACAATTTCCAGGTAATAATCGCCCGTGGGCTTCTCATAATTCACTGAGCGCACCATTCCGCTGATTTCCACAAACTGGCTGTCCTGGGATCCGCTTAGAAGCTCCTCCGCACTCACCGGCCTGGCCTCCGGAAGCGGTCCCTGGCCAGTCACTTGGATGGATGACACCAGCACAACCGGCGCAAATTCGCCCGAACCCGTCACCCCGTCCACATCTATGATCTGCCCCGGGACCAGCGGGATGGAATTTGTCACCTGCAAATATATCCCGGCCGTGTCGTCCTGCACGAAACGTGAGAAAAGCCCGTCATCATAGAATGTCACAACCCCGTGGAGCTTCACCGGCACATGCTTTTCAGCATCGGCGGCGGAAAGTCCGCGAACCTCCGCCGCAGTTGTCAATGTTGGCTCAACAGATTCGGCGGGAATCGCCGGCAAAACGCCCATTATCGCGATGCCTAAACCTAACATGCGGATGAATTTGATTTTTTTCATGGGATTCGAGTTTTGTTTGTTGGGGATATGCCTTGCCCTTCGGCACCGGCGTTTTGTTTTCTGCGTGCAAAAATCCTGCGGGCGGCAGCCATGCGATACATTTTGCTATTTCTGCCATTCTCAGCCCAAGTTCGGGCTTGGCAAGTTTTTTTAATTTGAATTTTTAGCGCATCTCCCCCGAGCAAGCCCGATTGGACGGCGGGATGGCGAGTCCCGTGAATCTCTGCATGGGGCTGCAAGGCATGAGCCAACGAAGCCTGCGGACAAAAGCGCCGCCGCCCGACGGGTTTTTGCGCCCAGTAGCCTGACTGAAAATTCGGAGGGTTTCTTGGAAGGTTTTCCATGAAGCAAGCGTTGGAAGGAATTCTTGGAAAAGTGATTTGCAGTTTGCCGGAGGCTGGCTCGATTGCCTTGGTTCAGTCCAATCCGTGCAGACAGGAGGCGCGAGGGGGGGGGCGCATCCGGCGTTCTGCCATGATCAGCGCCCGTACCAACCGCGCGACGAGTTGCATACCTTGCACACCGAGAGCATCACCGGCACTTCCACCAACACGCCCACCACGCATGCCAGCGCCGCGCCCGAGCTGGGGCCGAACAGCGTAATGGCCACCGCCACCGCCAGTTCAAAGAAATTGCTCGCGCCGATGAGCGCGCCGGGCGAGGCGACGTTATGCGGCACTTTCAATTTGCGCATGATCAGGTAGGTGAGGCTTGAATTGAAATAGACCTGGATCAAAATCGGCACGGCCAGCAGGATGACCGCGAACCATTTCGTCGTAAGGTTGTCGGCTTGGAACGCGAAGATCAGCGCCAGCGTCAGCAGCAGCGCCCACATCATCACCGGATGAAACTTCGGCAGGAAATGCTTTTCAAACCATTCCTTGCCGCGTGATTTCAGCAGCAACGCGCGCGTCAGCCAGCCCGCCGTCAGTGGGACGACGATAAACACCATCACGCTCGTGACGAGCACCCTGGGCGGCACAACCACGTTGGCCACCCCGCACAAAAACATCACGACCGGCGCAAAGGCCACCAGCATGATGAGGTCGTTCACCGCCACCTGCACCAGCGTGTAGGCCGGGTCGCCATCCGTGAGGTAAGACCATACAAAAACCATGGCCGTGCAGGGTGCAGCGGCGAGAATGATGAGACCGGCGGTATAATTTTTCGCCGTCTCGGCGTCAATCCAATGGGCAAAAATATGCTGCATGAAAAGCCATGCGAGGAAAGCCATGCTGAATGGCTTCACCAGCCAGTTCACAAACAGCGACTGGACGCGATCGACCCCGGCCAGGGTCGGGCCGTCGCCGCCAATGCATTTTACCCCCTTTTCGGCCAGGTACG
>DAIDJC010000053.1:0-436 GCA_027451565.1 Limisphaerales bacterium
TCACCTCATCACCCAAATCAACAAATGTGGTGTTTGTAGGCGCACTTAACCCAACTGACCCTTCGCTAATGCAATAATTCCCCGTGGTAGCATACACGCAAGACTGAGCGTGAAGGTTTAAGTTAAATGATAAACACACCGACAGAGTAACCCAGACAAAACCCGATTTCAATTTATTATTTTTCATGGATGAAAATCATTTCCCTGAAGCACGAAAGCCCAATTTTCCAAAAACCTCTTTTTTTGATCCTTTTTGGATTTGGAGGCCTGGACCCACCGGTAGATGTCAATGGCTTTCTGAAAATCGCCTGCTTGCCTTGCCACGCTGATTCGGAAACTAGCCGCTGCAAGCACCCAATGATCATTTTCCGCCTTTCCGGAGAGTCCATATTGCAAAACGCCATCCAGTTCTTCTGCCGCCTGATTTAAGTTTGCC
>DAIDJC010000053.1:446-7236 GCA_027451565.1 Limisphaerales bacterium
CGGATCATGACCGCCGCCGACACTGCAAATCAGCCGATGTAGTGGCGACCTTTGCGGCTCCAGCCCTCAAAACCCCAGCAAAATCAAAGCCCCTAATTCGCCAATGCCTCCAGTAGCGGAAGTCGGGTTAAGTTTGCCGGCATCATGCTTTGAAAGGCAGCTCCACGGTAGGTTTTCGCCATCAACCATGTCACGCCACCCGGCACTGAATTTAAAGCCCATTGGCCGGCCAAATTCAAAACCTCAGAGTAATTCTTTTCAAGGCAATAACCATGGAGCAAATCGGCTTTGGCATCAAAAACATCTCCCGGTCCAATTCCCGCAGCCGAATCTTCATACAATTCATTTGTTAACGATTCAGTCATTTGGAAAAAAGCTTGGGCTTTCATTTTTATGGCAGAGGCGCTGTTTGTATCTTTTGCTCTTTCATCGTTGTAAGCCTCTGGGTACAAAGCTTCAACCATTGGAAAACTGATGGCGGCCAAATCATACCGCACCCTCTTGGCATGAATACTGGAAGGGTATTTGTTAAGGAAATCATTCATACGCTTCACGTTATCCTCTGTTTCCTGAATGCTCCATAGGGCTCTCGGCTGTAGTCTTTCAAACATTTTCACACTCGTGAATGCCTCCTCATCCTTATCCATATCTGGGGTTTGATCCTGGGTTTGTTTTTCTTCTCCAAGCGCGATACGTGCTTGCCAGATTTCATGGACCAACGATCTTTTGGGGAAGGCCAGATAGTTTGTCTGGTTCAAGACTGCGGCTAAATTCAGAAAATCGAGAAGGTTGCTTTGCCCGTCATTGTATCGTTTTTGGAATATTTGGGGATCGCTGGACTCGTTTGCCTCAACTATTTTTTTCATTCCCCGCTCATACCATGTTGCCATCTGGTATTCGAGAACTGTATGCATGAGCGGGGAATTTGTGTATGAAGCAATAAAATTCTCAAGACAGGGCCGGAGTTCCTCAAATTTTCGATAGACAAAGAGAGTTTCAATCTGGTCGTATTGCAACTCCTGCTGCAGTTCCGGTGGCTGGCCTGCCAATTGCAACATTGGCGATTTCATGGCTTTGCAAAATTTTAACCGATCAGTTTGAAACAAACACAATGCCTTATAGGTTAAAGCCATGGGATAATACGATTCGGACGTGTTGATTGTGTCCAGAATGGCCAGCGCAGCCTTTGGCTGTCCCTGGGCCAACAGGTTCGACGCCTGATTTATTCGACCTGTTGGATCGCCTTCGGTTTGCGCGCCAAGATTGTGAGCCAGCATTAATGCAAATGTCAGCACAATGGCTGCAATTGCCGTTGCCCGGTAAAAGGGAATTAAATGGATTTTCATTTATAATAATAAAATATGATGAAGTTTTTAACAAACGGGTTGCCGGTTGGTGCACATTGATGTGGTCTGCAACACATGATTGTTGGAAGCCCAAATAAAAATTTCGGTTCCATATCGTATCCTGAAAAGCAGCAAGGCCACACGTCCATGGCGGGAAATCCTTCCCATAAAACCGTTGGCAAAGCTTTTGGCTTTATTCTTGGCCTGTGCTAAAATCCGTTGCGGAAATAGGTCTGATGATCGCTCCTCCTTAAATCCAAAAGTGCCAAATGCAATTCGGATTCTTGGTTTGAAGCATCCTTTTTTAATTTTTCCTTGAGGAATGTAAACTAAAGGAAGCGATTTTAATTTTTGTGCCATGGAAAACGCCTCCCGCGCTTTCTTCTCCAATCTGGATCCAAGTCCAGAAGAATCCAAAATGACTTCTCGTTGGCGTTTTAAAAAGATCTGCGCGGGGGGGGCTGAGTTGAGCATCCCATTAATTGCAAAACTCCATCAGAACCATCCCAACAGTTCATTTTGGTTAGCCATTTGTTGCTCATTGAGTCGTTTATAGCCCATGGTAACGTGGCGCAAATATAACTTATGATAAATAGCATATAATAAATGACATTAGCGGGTTTAACGTTTTGCCCTCCTGCCGGATGCATAAACAAAGAGGGCGCCCCGAATGGGGGCGCCCTTGTTTATTTTATATCAGACCCGGATCAAGGGGTCTTGATTTGGAAGAACTGCTCCGGCACGGTTGACTTGACCGGGATGGCATTGGAGAAGTTGCCCGAGCCATCGAACAATCCGGTGCTGTTCGTGATCCACAAAGCCAGCGGTGTCTGGATATTGGTGGAAGTGAGGATGGAGTAGGTGCCGTTGGCTGTTCCACCGGTTCCGGTCATCACCAGGTTTCCGTTGGAAACGGAGACAGGGTTGAATTTGGGAGTGGCCACTGCGGTGATGGTGAGCAGGCCGTTGGCCGGGTTGAAGGAGCCAGTGTACTGTCCCGTCGCGGAGAGCACGGTCACGGAGCTGAAATTGCCCGTGCCGGGGTTTGCGGCATTAAACAGCAGGTATTGCTTGCCGGAGACCAAGGGGGATCCGCTGGCATTGGTTACAACCAAAGCCCCGCCGTAGCTGACGGTGGTCAATCCATTGATCTGATCATTGCTGGACGGGGTGATTTGCATCAAGACTGCACAACCATTGGATAAGGTGAGCGTGTTGTTGATGCTGTAAGGCAGTCCGATTGAACCGATGTCGCCCAGGAGAGTGGCGCCGGAAGCCACGCTGACAGGTCCTGCGATTGCGCCGCCAGGCCCCACGCCCAGCGAGCCGGCACTCACGAGCGTTTCTCCCGTGTAGGTATTGACGCCGTCCAAGTGCAGGTTGCCCAAGCCCAGCTTGGTGAGTCCACCGCCGCCACCGCCGTTTTGAAGGGCGGCGAGCACGTCAATGGTGTAGCCACCGTCGTCAATAATGGCGCCACCCGCCTGCACCACAGCATTGACGTAAGGCTGCATGAAGTAGGGAGACCCCACATAAGCCCTGAGGGTACCACCGTTGAAGTTGAACGCATTGGGATTGGCATTGTTGGTATGAGTGACACCAAAGCCCCAGCCATTGTTGATATAGCTCACGTTGAGGACCGCCCCGGTATTCAAGTTTACAATGCCGTAAGCCGTGGCGCTGCTGCGGGAGATGTAGAGCGTGCCGGTGATGGTGGCTTGGCCGCCCCCGTTGGCGACCAGGTTCAAAACCCCGTTGCCTTGATCGCCCACGGTCATGTCATTATTGACCACCAAGGTTCCACCCGGCTGCGTGGTGCTGCCCAGGTTGACGATGCCGGTGACGCTGGTGGAATTCAAGGAGAGGCCCATGAACCCTGCGCAATTGATGAGACCGGAGCCATCCAGGTTCACGACATTGGTGCCATTGCCGCCCACACCCACGTGCAACTCACCCAAGTAGGCGCTGCCCCCGGAGATGTTCCAGATGCCCGTGGCGGATTCGCCTGTGGTGCCTTCGCCCAGCCAGGTCTGGCTGGCGGTGTTGGTGATCACACCACCAGTCTGGTTGAGCACGCCATATCCGGTCACGCCCCCAATTCCGGCTGAGGTGCCAATATCTATGTTTCCACCGCCTCCGCCACCGTCATAGAGCACGCCGCCGGTCAAATTGAATGTACCGGTGCCTTCATCCCGGCCCACAGCCAGCCAGTTGAAGACCTCGAAGGTTCCGCCGCTGAGGTTGTAAACGCCCACCCCATTGGTGTTTTGGCCCACAAAAATCTGGCCTGTGGATATCACCGTGCCTCCCGCCTGGTTTACCACGCCAGTGCTGGCCACGCCGCCGCCATCACCAAGCGCCATGTTTCCGCCGGTGGAGTTAAAGACCGCGCCATTGTTGACAAACAAGGTTCCGGTGGCCCCTCCGCTGCGGCCCAGATCCACCCCTCCGTTGGGAACATTCACTACCGTATTGGTCAGAATGACTGCGGCATTGGTGCCGCCCAAGCCACCCACACCAAAGTGGCCTCCGATGTTATTGGTCTGGCCGCCAGCCGAACCATCAAAAATCGTGGTGCCGGCAATGGTGCGAAAGCCCAAGCCTGTGGACCCAGACAGTTGATTGATACCCACCGATGCGAAGGTCAGCATGGCCGGTCCGGATTTGCTGAAATCCGCCGCACTGACGACAGACACCGCGCCACTGAGGGCGAGATTGCTTTCGGTATCAATCAAACAATTGGTGTTTTGCAGGGAATAGCCGCGGTTGGCCAGTGTCGCAGGCCCGGTGTAGCGCAGAGTGGCATCCGAAAGCACCAGGTTGGTGGGGTTTGCGGATGAGGCGCCGATACTGCTGGGCGAACCGCCGTTGGCGAGATTATTCACGCTCAAGGTGCCGCCGCTAACGAGAGTGGGTCCTGTGTAAGTGTTGGTGGTGTAGAGGTTCACCAAGCCGGTCCCCTCCGCCACGAGGCTGCCAGCACCTCCAATGCTGCCGGAGCCGCTCACAGTATAGGTCAGCAAGTTGTTGTTGAAGGTGGTGCTGCCGGGATTGACATTTCCCACCACATTGACATTGGTGGTTCCCGTCGCGGTGTCGTCAAATGTCACAAGGTTGCCTTGTTCAAAATAAGTGGGCAATCCTGTGGGCAGGTTCAACCAATTGGTCGTCACGCCCACGTCCCAGTTGCCCCCCGCCAAACCATCCCAGTGCGGTATATTGACGGCAGTGATGTCCAGGTCAATCGAGTGATTTGCGGTGTCATCCACCAGGTTGGCCACCAAACCCACGGGCAGAGGCCCCAAAACATAAGAGGACCCTGTCTTGGTGGTGTAACTGATCAGGGGAAACTGGCCGATTTGAGGAAGTTCATCATTGACGTTGATGGTCAGATTGCCATTCACATTGAGGGCATTGACCGTCAGCGGCGCGGTGGTGGGGTTGCCGAAACTTCCCAAGTCAATCAGCATGGAGGGGGATCCATTGGACAAGGTGAGACTGGACATGTTGACGGTTGAGTTGATGGAACCCACCACCTGGACGTTCAGAGACGCCCCATCCGCCACGCCGTAACCGCCATTTGCGGAGGTGCCGGTGATAATACCAAGAGAACCTGCACTCACAGTGGTGCTGCCCGTGTAAGTATTGATGCCGGTCAAATTCAATTCGCCGCTGCCGACCTTGATGATGCTTCCGCCGCCGTTATCCTGCAAAACCTGCGGGATGGTGACGGTGTAGCCTTGAGAATCAATCGTGACGGGCCCTCCCACATAGGCGGAAAACAGACCGGAAATGAAACTGGAATTGGAAAGATTGGCCCGAAGGGTGCCGCCGTTCAGGTTCAGCGTGCTGACCGAAGCGGAGGAACTGGAGCTGATGGAGTTCACAGCCAGCAAGCCTCCGTTGAGATTCAGGTACGAAGCGATTCCAGAATTCACCGACATGACAACATTCAAAACACTGGCCGTGCCGCTGTTGAGGTTCCAGGTACCGGTGGCGCTTTCACCAACCCATAAATCGCTTGTGGATTCCGTGATGACGCCGCCATTCTGATTAAGCACGCCGGTGCCGCCCGCCCCGATGTCAAAGTGTGAACCGCCGTCGCTGGCGTTGTCCCGGTTCACTGCGGCGTTTCCGGAGACATCCATTTCTCCGTAACCGCCATTGCGTCCCACCGCCAGCCAATCATGAACATTCAGCACCGCCGTGCCGCTGAGGATGTTGGTGCCGGTGCCGGTGCCGCCGCCGTTGCTCTGAGGAACCAGATACTGGTTGTAAGCGTTGATAACACCGCCACTTTGGGCAAGCGACCCCACTCCGCCACCACCAACCAGAAACTCGCCGCCCCCGTGAAAATTAATCGTTCCGGCGGTCATCACGCCGTAGCCCTGACCACCATTGCGACCAAAGACAAACCAGTTGTTGGCGTTGAATGTGCCACCGTTCATGTAGAAATAGCCGATGCAAGCTGGATAAGCCTCACCAAACCAAGTTTCGTTCCCGATGTTATTGATGGTGCCGCCATCAAGGATAAGCGTGCCAGTGGATCCCGCCGCGCCGGAGAAATCCCCCTGCCCTGCCACCAAGCCGGGGTTTCCATTATACCCCGTATTGTAAACACCGTTTTCAACATCCAAGAAGCCAACGCCTTTCTCACCCAGTTGTGTGCGTCCGGCCACGTTCACGGTTCCATTGCTGAGCGTGTAGTAACCCACGCTGCCCGTGCCAATGCCCATTCGAAGCCAGTTTCCGTTGTTGGGATACCCCGTGTTATTCGTGGACCCGGTCTGGATATAAGCCCCGGAGGTATTGTTGGCATTGCCCGCCAAGGTATCCCCGTGATACCAAATGGGATCACCCGCCTGAATCAACACCGTGCTGTTGGACCCGTTATCGTCCGTGCAGTTTGGGTTGGGGCTGGAAGTGCCCACGTCAATGTAGGTTCCATTCCAGTTGGTGGAATAATTGAAATCAGCATTTGTGCCGATCCATGCAGTTTGAGCCGGGCCGTTTGTTGCGCTGAACACGAGTCCGGCTGAAAGCGCGGCGAGCGCCATCGTCAGGCCGGATCGTTTGTTGGCATTTATTAACTTTTGAGGTTTTTTCATGTTGAATAGTGGGTGTTCTATTCCAAAAACAGGGGATTTGCGCGTCAAAACATTATTTGGCAAACCAGAATCTGCTCGTGGAACATGGGTCCACTCTAAGCCATGATCTGCAAACCTGTCATGTGGCATAAAGTGGCCACGAGCCAAACGCCGGATTTATTCCCCGGACGGGGGATTCAAAGGAGTATGGGTTGAAACGGGAAGCCCAAAATCAGGTGAGCCATCCGGATTCCATGCGAAAGGCTGGATTCTGACATTCCGACGAGTTGTGCCAGGGCCCACATGGGCATGATAAACTATCCACTCCTCGCGACCATCCGGCGATGGCACAAAAGA
>DAIDJC010000053.1:7246-13768 GCA_027451565.1 Limisphaerales bacterium
AATGCCCAGGCCCCAACACGCCATTGGCTCGGGAAAAAACCGGGCTGGGATTTTTCGACCATGAAGAGGGATTCATCACGTCACCCCCCGTCCAAGTCAACTGGCCAAGGCAATAGTTGTCATCCCAAAATCCACTGGCTGAATAGATAATGAAGAGATGCCCTGCATGCCAGAGGGTTTCGGGGCCTTCATTGATGCGGGGAAAATCCCGCTGTTCCCAAGGGCGGTCTGGTGTGGAAATGCAAACCCTTGGACCGGACACGCTCCAGGGATCAGGCATGGCCGCAATGTAAAGGTTTTGAACTCCATCACGATCCCCCGGCCATCCAGCCCAGATGAAATAGAGCTTGTTCCCGGGCATTTCCAGGACCGTTCCGTCAATTGCCCAATGATCATCGCTCGTGGTGATTTTTCCCTTTAGCTCAAAAGGTTGCAAAGGATCCGGGCTGGACCCCTCCAAAACGTACATCCGGTGCCGGGCGTTATCCCCGTCATCAGCGGCAAAATACACAAACCAATGTCCTTGAAGATAATGGAGTTCTGGAGCCCAAATTTGCCGTGAAACAGGGCCTTGAGATGGAGCATGCCATACGCAATGCCAATGGTCCCGACCTATGTCCTCCAATTTGTCGGCTTGATTCACCCATATGCCTGAGGGACGCGACTGGCAATACTCGTAATGTCCGTTCCACCAGATCACCCACGGATCCTGGCCCTGGCCCGCCACGGGGTTGAAGAAAGGGTGGGACTCCGCGTGAGCAATGGCAGGGTTGAGACAGACCTGAACCCAACAGGTTGCCAGGGCCAAAACAATTTGTGTGCAGGCTTTAAATGAAAACATGATCAAAGTGCCGGAATGCGGAGTCCATCCATTCCAAGGATGAAGACCCAACCACCCAAACGGCATGAATTCAAAAGGGACATCAGAGAACCATGATCAGGAGAATCAAGGCAAAGTGTCATGTGGCATGGATTGGCCACAGGAAAGGACCAAGCCCATTGAGTTTTGAACCTAAAAAAACGGAATTCAAAAGGCAAATCTGCCCCAATCTACTGGGCGCAAACTCATTGGAAAAATCTCACCAGACCGCTTCGGGTATATTTTCGATCGTTCCAAAGAATTTCCGCTCCGGCATCTTGCCGCATCTTGACCCTTTCCATTTCAGGTTTCGGTTTCAGTGTGGGGCTGGCTGGCTGGCTTCGGGCGCTGGTACGAGCAATCCCACATCAACCCCCTGCCCTCCGGTGGTCTGATGGCAATGCACGGCGATGGTGTTCTCCCCCGGATGAAGGAGTTTTTTGACTTCAGCCGGGATGTCATAGAGGTTGTAATCGGTGATAAAACCCGCCTCCTGGAGGGCAAGATGGCCGTCCAGGTATATTTCCACGTCTTCATCGTGAAACACCTGGAGTTTCAGTGTGGAAATATCCGCTGCGGACAGGTTGAAATTGCGGCGGAGCCAGATATCGGACGTGGACCAGTTTGCGTTAATGAAAATGCCTGGGGTGCCTGGACTGCCAAAACCTGACATGCCTTCCATCCATGAGTCATCTTTAAAAGCGGGGAGGTACCAGCCTGCCGTGGGCTTGTCCATGGTGTATTTCCAAACAGACCTGCCGAAAATAGCATCAGCCAGGATGATTTTTTGCGGTGGATGAAGCGCCCCGCCCTCATTGGCTGCGGCCAGTATGGATGGATCCACTTTGCAAACGGCGCGGTCATAAGTCATCAGGCCATTGCACTCGGATTCCACATCGGTAGCCTGGGTGTAGATGGCGGCGCTCAAGCCGCGCAGATTGTGGAGGCGCCATATTTCCCGCATGGACTCGGTGTAATGAGTGGCAAGGTCTGCGGGACTGGTCATCATGACATATCCCCAGGAAGAGGATGGCGCCCACACATGACCTGGCACAACCAATCCCAATCCCCCGGTTTCTCCCAGGACGGCGGCGCGTCCGGATTCGACCGGGGGGATGTTTGGCCCGGGATAATTGTGCATATCAATGACATTTCCCGCATGCATATCCGTCCATCCGCTGGCATCATCCACCAGCCGGGACGGGTCCATCTGCTGCACCCAGGCGGCGAGTTCGGCGGTGTCGTACTGCCCCCAACCTTCATTAAACAAAACCCATTGAATGATGCTGGGATGAGTTCCGAGGCCATTGACCATGCGCCCGAGTTCGGATTCAAAGTCAAGGCGGCCCGCCGGTGTGGCATTGTTTCCGCTGGGCATGTCCTGCCAGACCAAAAGACCCAGGCGATCGCACCAATAATACCACCGGTCCGGCTCAACCTTGACATGTTTTCGAACCAGGTTGAAGCCGGCGCGCTTGAAGAATTCGAGATCTGAGCGCAAGGCCTCATCCGTGGGAGCGGTATAAATACCTTCCGGCCAGAAACCCTGGTCCAAAACGCCCACCTCAAACAAGGGGTGGTTGTTAAGGTTCACTTCCATAAAATCATCCTCGCTCCGCTGAAGGGAAATCTTGCGCATGCCAAAGTAACCAGACACTTCATCCACAGGTTTGCCATGATCCAGCAAGGTGACTTTGAGGTCGTAAAGGAAGGGGTGTTGTGGCGACCATGGCTGGAGACGGGAAAGGTGAAGGAACAAATTGGTTCCTGCGGGACCATCCACGCTGCCCACCTGCTCATTATCAGCCAGGGCCGCCAGCGTGACGGAGATGCCCGGGGACAAACGGCTGGCGTTCACACACGCCTCAAGTTGCTGTCCATCCAGGTCCGGGATCAAATGCAGTGAATCAATGCAAGCCAGCGGGACGGGCTCCAGCCACACCGTCTGCCAGATTCCGGAGGAGGCGGTGTAAAAAATACCCTCCGGTTTTCGGGATTGCTTTCCCCGGGGCTGGTCTCCCTCGGTGGGGTCTGTGACACAAACCACGACCTGCTCCGGCCCCTTCCAGAGGAGGGCGTCAGTGATATCCATGGTAAAGGGATCATAGCCTCCTTGATGCCAGCCCATGTCACAACCGTTGACCCAGACATGGCAGCGCCAATCCACCGCCCCGAAATGCAGGCGCACGCGGCGTCCGCGCCAGGAGGAGGGGGTCTCAAAACTTCTTCGATACCATAACTTGCTGTGCTCATCGAAAGGTTTCATGACGCCTGAAAGCGAGGATTCAACCGGAAATGGCACCATAATGCGCCCGGCAAAATCCGGCAGAGTGGATTGGGAATCTGGAGTGATGGAGTAATCCCAGAGGCCGTTAAGGTTCATCCAATCATTGCGGACCATTTGAGGGCGCGGGTATTCCTGAAGGACATTGTCCGGGGTCACCTGGCTGGCCCATCGGGTGGCGAGCGGAGCGGGACGGGGGTGCCAATCCATCGGCTCACTGGCCGAAACCAGAGGGGCCATGAAAAGGTCGGCCAGCGCGGCCAGGGCGGCGGCCCACAAGGCGGCCCGCAAAGCTGGCCGGGGACAAAGGTGGATCCGCTTCATTTTCGCAGAAATTTGGCCACAGCCTCCGTGCGGGAGCGCACATGCAGTTTTTCATAGATGCGGCGGATATAGTTGCGAACGGTATGAATGCTGATATTCAGATGGTCGGCTATCTGTTTGTAGGCAAGGCCCTCCGCGAGGGCATCCAGGACGGCGCGCTCGCGTTCGGAGAGGTCCAGAGTTTCATCGCCCTTGGCAGGGACGGCCTTGAAGGATTGCACCACCTTGCGTGCGATGGGGGCGGACATGGGGGAACCACCCGCCACGACTTCCTCGATGGCTTCCAGAAGTTTTTTTGGGGGTACCCGCTTGAGCAGGTACCCGCTGGCCCCGGCGGCGAGCGCGCGGAAAATTTGCTCTGAATCCTCAAACACCGTGAGCATGAGCACCCTTGCCTCAGGCATGGCGGCGGTGAGGCGGCGCACACACTCGATCCCATCCATTTCGCCCAGGTTGATGTCCATCAGGATCACATCTGGCAGGTCTTTGGGAAGGTGGGCGAGGGCGTCCCTGGCGTTGGCATAGGCGCTGAGGCACTGGATGTTGCCCGCGGCGGCCAAATAGCCGGCAATGTGTTCCCGCAGGTCGGCTTCGTCATCCACGATGGAAACGGTGATGCGTTTGTTCATGATGTTTTACGGTTTGGTAAGCGCAGTGGGATGGCCAGGAGTATCTCGGTGCCCTGTCCCGGTTCGCTTTTTACAAGGCATTCCCCGCCAATGTCTGAGAGCCGCGCCCGCATGTTGGCCAGTCCATTGCCGCTGCGCCGGGCTGAGGCTGGAGAGGATTGCGCTCCGGCCCCATTCACATCAAACCCGTTGCCATTATCCGAAATCCGGATATGGAAAGAGGAATCACGCATGGTCATCTCGAGTTGCACCCTGCTGGCGCCGGAATGTTTCAGCACATTATTCAAAGCCTCCTCAAAAGTCAGGAAAACATTATGCCGGACCTCGGAGGAAAGGGGGTGATTGGGAAAGTCATGGGCCAGCCGCAGGTCACATTCCACGGGGGTATTCTGGAAATATTCGATGGCATAATGGCTGAGGTAGGACACCAGGTTTTCCAGGGAATCGTTGCGCGGGTTGACCACCCAGACAATTTCATCCATGGTTTGCAACAACTCGCGTGAGGTTTGTGCTATGGCCTGCATTTGAGAGACCATCGGCCCATCGGCGTCCGCCGCCACCTGGGCATGCTCGCTCAGGAATGAAATCTTGGTTAGTTTGGACCCCATTTCATCGTGCATGTCCCGGGCAATGCGCATGCGCTCCCTCTCAAGGGATTGCTGCTGCTCCAAACGGGCCAAGGCCAGCTTCAGGCGTCGGTGGGAGACGATCCGGACGATTCCCGTGACCAGGCCCACTGCAAACACGAGGTAGAGAACCAAGGCCCAGGTTTGGAGATAAAGCGGGGTGGGAACGATGAAAATGAAAGGCCCCGCCGCCTCCTCCCAGGGGCCTCCCAGATTCCGCGCCTCCACTCGAAACTGATACCGGCCATGGCTCAAGGGCCCGTATCGCACCGACCGGTTTGCACCATCATTCACCCACTGGGATTCCAACCCCACCAGACAATGGCGAAAGCGCACTGTTTCAGGGGCTGAAAAATCAAGGGCGGTGAATTTGAATTCCACGGATTGCACACCCACCGGGGCGTGATAAATCTGGGATTCCGGCTGGGAAGCTGACCACAAAGCTCCTCCCAGCAGAATTTTCGGCAAGGCTCCATTCACCGACACGCTTTCCAAATCCACCCGCAAGGGCGGCGGCATGGGATTCACCTGACTGGGGTCCACGGTCAAAAGCCCCTCCGAGGTGGCAAACCAAATGGAGCCATTGGCGTCTGTGACGACATGCGAACCGCAAGACGGCGCTCCCGGGACTGGAAAAGTTTTAGCCTCGGAAACCTGGCGGCAGGACAAGGGAACCTGGGGGTCCGACAAAGCCTGCTCCACCATCTCTTTTGCCACCCGGTAAACCCCCGTTTCGGTCACCAACCAAAGGTTGCCTTGCTCATCCACTTTCACCCCGGAAAGAACCATTCCGGGAAGACCGCTGTTGGTGGTCCAAGACCAGGTTTGGCCTTGGGTATGGCAATACAATCCGCCACCATCAACGCCCACCCACAATCTATTTTGCGCATCCTCATCCAAGGCCAAAACCGGGCCATGGACAAGGTCCGCGCAGGCATGGCTCTCTAAAAAGGAGCCATTCCTCCATGGCAACAGGCTGCCTGCCTGGGTGCCTGCCCACCAACCGCCACGGCGTGAAGGGCAGAATGCGGTGATGGCTTCCCCTGAAACAACCTGCGGCAGGCTCATCCGCTCCGGTGCTTCTCCCTGATATCGTTCCAAGGCCCCCGAGGAGGAGCTAATCCATAATGCGTTTTGGTCATCCTGAAACAAGGCCAGCACATCCAGATTTTCCAAACCATCGCCTGTGGTCCAGTGCGCCTCGCTGCCATCCTGGACCTCGAACAAACCATTGCCCAAAGTGCCTGCCCAGACGGTTCCATTGGTGGCAATGGCCAGTGCAGAAATGAAATTTTGAACAGAGAGGGATGAGCCTTCAGCAATGCGCTCGAACCGTCCTGCCTGATTGACAAACAAACCCTGACGGAGGAAAGCGGCGTAAATGCGTCCGGAGGGTCCGGCTGCCAGGGCAGTGGCCGGACTGGATGGCAGGCCCAACCCCACCCTGAGCAGATGCATGGACTGCGGACGCAACTGGGCCAGCCCGCCGCCGGATGTGCCCAGCCACAGATCCCCGTCGCGGTCCTCGCAAATGGCCCGCACATCATAGGACCAACGGTTTTCACCCAGAATCACAGGCTGGAAATGGTTGTCCTCAAAACAAAACAATCCCCGTCCGCTGGTGCCTATCCACAAACGCCCGTCGCGTCCCTCGCACAAGCTCCAGATGCGGACCGAGGCAGATTCGGAGCTGCGGAAATAATTGAATCGTTTTCCTTCCGCGAGGTTGATCAGGTAGGTATCGCCAAAGGCCCAAAGGTTGCCACGGCGATCCTCGTAGGCTCCCAAATATTCCGGGCT
>DAIDJC010000054.1 GCA_027451565.1 Limisphaerales bacterium
AGAATAATCCCAACGTGCAGTCAGTGGGTTACAATAACATTTTTGATCCTCCACCCACACCCCAGGCGGTGGCTTCCGCGCCCGTGGTCCAGCCCAGCCTGACATTGGACTCCTCAAATTCCGGGAATTCCTGCAACCCAGTCATCGGGCTGATAGACACTCAGGTTCAACCGATGGGGAACAACCTGAGCCAGTTTTTGAAACCCGCCATTTCCGTCGTCGGCCAAACGACTCCCATCACCGGCACGGTCACCCATGGCACTGCCATGGCTGAAACCATTCTCAATGCGGTGGCCCAAACCTCAGGCGGACGGTCAGGCGTGCAGATATTGCCGGTGAATGTGTATTCCAGCGGCGACACCACCACAAGTTGGGATGTGGCATTGGGCGTTCAGGCAGCGGTGGATAACGGAGCCAATATTTTGAACATGAGCCTGGGAAGTGCGGATAATAGCGGGGTTCTTGCAAATATCATCCAACAAGCCCAAGCCCAAGGGGTGGTGGTTTTTGCCGCGGCTGGGAATGTGCCCGTGGCGTCCGATACCTACCCCGCAGCGCTTCCGGGTGTGAATGCGGTCACGGCGTTGAGCGCACCGGGCCAGTTGGCATCCTACGCCAATTACGGCAATTTCGTGGAGATGGCGCTTCCCGGCACCAGTTTTGTGTCCCTGGCCGGCCAGGACTACATGGTTCAAGGCACATCTCCCGCCACGGCCTATGCTTCGGGGATTGCGGCATCGGTCAGGGCAAGCAATTGCAGCAGTTGGCCCCAAATAGACAGCTACTTGGCCCAAAAATTCCCGGTTCCCGCTGGCGGTTCAAATCCTTGAGAAAATTGGTTTGATAGTCACTCCCACCTTTTGCAAATAAAACTCCCGGAAGCTTCGTGGCCTGAAGCCGAAAACAAAAAAACGCGTTATTTCCGGTCTCTTCAATGAAAGAAACCAGGGGATTCGACTTTGTACAAGAGTTTGTGCAAAGACGCCCTGTCGCTCTATTGCGAAGCGCAACCGTGCCGGGCGAAGATTCCCAAAAAGACCAGCAAAGCTGCTATAAATAAGAGGGGTTTGCCGGCAATCAACATGAGGATTCCCCCGCCAATCGCCAGTCCAAAAAGCACAAAAACAAGAATGGCCAGCACAAAATTCATAATGAAATTCATTCTAGGGGGATTCAGAGATATTGCAAGTTCCACTTAAAACCCAGTTCCAGTTGAAAGCCGGGGTTGGACTTTTTTCGGGAAAAATCGGTCTGCACGCCTCCATTGCGCCCAGTTGGGACAGGGAAGGGGGCGGCCCACGGCTTCACTGTTTGCCAAGGACCAGGGCCTCGACAACTTGTGGATCTGCCAGAGTGCTGGTATCCCCGATCTGGTCGGTTTGATTCTCGGCAATTTTACGAAGGATGCGCCGCATTATTTTTCCCGAGCGGGTTTTGGGCAGCCCGGGCGCGAATTGAATCTTATCCGGGACGGCTATGGCTCCAATTTCCCGCCGGACGTGCTGGAGCAGGTCTTTGCGGAGATCCTCGTTCTCCTGGATTCCCTCCTTGAGGGTAACGAAGGCGTATAAAGCCTGGCCTTTGATGTCGTGAGGCATGGGTGCCACGGCGGCCTCAGCCACCTTGGAATGGCTCACCAAAGCACTTTCCACCTCCGCAGTCCCGATACGGTGACCCGAAACATTCACCACGTCGTCCACCCTGCCCAGCAGCCAGTAATCGCCGTCGGCATCCACCCGGCAGCCGTCACCGGTGAAATAAAGGTTCGGGAACGTGCTGAAGTAGGTGTTGATAAACCGGTCATGATCGCCCCAGGTGGTCCGCATGATTCCAGGCCAGGGTTTTTTGATGCATAATTTGCCGCCCTCGTTGGGGGAACAGACGCTGGCGTCATCGCGCAAAACGACGGGTTCCACGCCTGGAAACGGACGGTTTGCGGAGCCAGGCTTGAGGGTGTGCACGCCTGGAATGGCGGTGATGAGATGTCCGCCGGTCTCGGTTTGCCACCAGGTGTCGGCTATCGGGCAGCGGCCTTTGCCAATGACTTGATGGTACCACATCCACGCCTCCGGATTGATGGGTTCGCCCACCGTGCCCAGGACGCGCAGGGAATCCAGGTCATGCCGGGCCGGCCACTCATTCCCCAGCCGGATCAGTGAGCGGATGGCAGTGGGGGCGGTGTAGAAGGAATTGACCTTGAACTTTTCCACGATGCGCCAGAAGCGGCCTGCGTCCGGCCAGGTGGGGATGCCTTCAAACATCACCGTGGTGGATCCATTGCAAAGAGGGCCATAAACGACGTAACTGTGGCCTGTCACCCAGCCTATGTCCGCAGTGCAGAAATAAACATCGTCCTCGTGAACGTCAAACACGTACTTGTGGGTCAAGGCGCTCCACAACAAATAGCCCGCGGTGCTGTGGACCACGCCCTTGGGTTTTCCCGTGGAGCCGGAGGTGTAGAGTATGAATAGGAAATCCTCCGCCGCCATGGGTTCGGGCGCGGCGTCCGGCGCGCTTTGAGCCATGAGGTCATGGTACCAGATATCGCGTTCCGCCTTCCAATCGCACCGGGCCTCGGTGCGCCGGACCACGATGACTTTCTCGATGGACCTGGTTTTTTGAAGGGCTGTGTCGGCAATTTCCTTGAGGGGAATGGATTTGCCGCCCCGTAGGGAAACGTTGGCGGTGATCAGAAGCTTGCAGGCGGAGTCATTGATGCGGTCGGCCAGCGAGTCGGCGCTGAATCCGCCGAAAACAACGGAATGAATGGCTCCGATTCGGGCGCATGCCAGCATTGCCACCGCTGCTTCGGGAATCATGGGCATGTAGATGGCCACGCGGTCTCCCCGGCGGATGCCAAGGGTTTTCAGCCGCCCGGCAAAACGCGCGGTTTCCCCGAGCAATTGGCCGTAAGTGATCCGCCGAACCTCCTCCTCGCCATCGCCCTGCCACAGTATGGCCACCTTATCCGCCTTCCCCTCCCGCACATGGCGGTCCAGGCAGTTGGCGGTAATATTCATGACTCCATCCTCAAAGAAGGCGTGCTCAATTTTACGGGCTGCGGTATCCCAGGTGTGCCTGCCGGCGATGGTGGGGCGTTTGATCCATTCCAAAGTTTGGGCCTGCTCCAGCCAGAAAGCGTCAGGGTTGCTGACCGAACGCCTGTATAGCGCTTCATATTCCCCGGCGCGGATCAAAGCCCTCTGTTTCACAGCCTCACCGGGTGGAAAGGTCCTGCTCTCCTGCAAAAGGGAATCCGTGGATATGGGTTGCTGGCTCATGGTCATAATGAATTGAATCAGGAAGGGAATTTCCGCAAATCACCGCCCCGTGTCAATCGTCCTGATGGTCGTCCTGAGTCGTCCAGATGGTGGGCGAAACGGACAAGGTCCGGAATTTCCGCCGGGGGCCCGGGCGGGATTGGCAAACAGGCATCAGGGGCCGGGTTGATCCGCCGGAAGCGATTCGCGCAGTGTGGCAAATAATTTTTTGCCGGATTCCTGCGTGACGGGTTTTTTGGATTTCTCGTCCGAGTGTTCCACCAGTTCCTCCGGCATTTCCTTGAGAAACGGGGAGGGATGGCATGGGAGCAATTGGCCGTATTTCTTGCGTCCGCCGCAGTGGCTCAGGCTGAGGGTTTGCATGGCGCGGGTGACCGCCACATAAAAAAGGCGCCGCTCCTCGTCCATGTTGCCCTCCGTCTTGGACCTGGAGTGTGGCAGCAATCCATCCTCCATTCCCACAATGAATACATGGGGAAATTCCAGGCCTTTGCAGGAATGCATGGTGATCAGGGTCACGGCATCGCTCGTTGTCTCCTTTTCACCGGAGCGATCGCCATCCAGCGAGACGTTTTCCAGGAATTCCGAGAGTCGTTCGACCGGATCGTTGCCGGGGCCATCCATGGTGGCGATCAGATCGCGCAAGTTGCGAATCCGGGCTTCCGCCACCTCCGGGTTTTTATCCAGCCGCCCCAGTTCTGTAAAATATCCAATCTCGTTTAAAAAGGAATCAGCCCAGGCTTGAAGCCGGAAACTGTTGGGGCCCGGAGCGGCTGGCAAACCGGGTTGGGACGGTTGCGCCATGTTGGAGGGCGCGGAAATGGACGGTTCCGGGTTTGCCTCCGGCCCAGGCAGGGCCTGCCCATGAAGCTGGCTGCGAAACCGCTCCACCAGCCCCACAAAAGCCTCGATGTTCTCCCGGGTGGATTTTTGAAAAGAGGTGGTGACCAGCGGATTCTTCATGGCCGCGTAAACGGGGCACTGCCGCTCGTGACTCGCTGCCAGCAGCCGTTCCATGGTGACATCGCTCAGCCCGCGCGCCGGCACATTGGCAATCCGCAACAGGCTGATGTCGTCATCGGGATTTAAAAAGGTTTTTACAAAGGCGAGAAAATCCTTGATTTCACGCCGGTCAAAAAAGCTCTGGCCGCCGATCAAATGGTATCGCACCCCTGTTTTACGCAGCTCCATTTCAAGCGGACGCGATTGCTGGTTGGTCCGGAACAGGATGGCGCAATCCCGCCAGGGTATGCGGTGGGCCATGCGCTTGAATTCGATCTGGGAAACCACCTCGCGGGCCTCGATTTCATCGTTCTCAAAGGTTTGCAGGAGGATTTTTGCGCCCATTCCCTGGTCCGACCACAAGGCTTTTTCCCGGCGGCGGACATTGTGGCGTATGATGGAGTTGGCCGCCTTTAAAATGGTGGTGGTGCTGCGATAGTTTTGCTCGAGTTTGACGATCTTGACCTCGGGAAAATGCTTTTCCAAATCCAAAAGATTCGCCACCTCGGCCCCGCGCCATCCGTAAATGCTCTGGTCATCGTCCCCCACCACGCACAAATTGCGGTGCTGGCTTGTGAGCGAGTGAACCAGTTCAAACTGCGCCGCATTGGTGTCCTGGTATTCATCCACCATCACGTATTGGTAAAGGTTCCGGCACATTTCCAACGCGTCCGGATGTTCCCTGAAAAGCCGGAGGGTGAGCAGGATCAAATCATCAAAGTCCACCGCGTTGCAGGCATGCAATGCGCTCTCGTAGCGTTTGGACACGTGCTCGGCCAGGGCGCGGGAATTCTCATCGCCAAAAATGCGGCTTCCCGAACCGCCATTTTTGAATTTGCTGAGCATCGCCAGGACCGCTGCGGGATCCGCCTTGTCGCTTTTGGACGAGATCGCGGACAGGATTTTTTTGATCGCCGCCAGTTGCTCGGACTCGTCGTAAATCACGAAATTGCGCTTGTAGCCGAGCTTGTCAATGTGCTGGCGCAGGATTCTCACGCAAAGCGAGTGGAAAGTGCAAAGCGTGGGACGATTCTCCCTGGCGCTTTTGGAGGATGCACCCGGGCCGCCGGTGTTTTTGGGAAGGAGTTTTCCAATGCGCTCCTGCATTTCCCGGGCGGCCTTGTTGGTGAAGGTCACCGCCAGGATGCGCCCCGGCGGAATGCCCTGCGCCACCATGTTGGCGATGCGATAGGTGATCACCCGTGTCTTGCCCGTGCCGGCGCCCGCCAATATCAACACCGGCCCGCGAAGGGTCTGAACCGCCTCGCGTTGCGGAGGATTGAGCGCGGACAGGTTTAACCGGGGCATATTCATGGCCAAAATCGGGCGTGCAGTTTAATCGGGTCTGCACCCAAGGCAAATGAAACTTCGTGGAACATGAAACTTCCCGAAACACAACGAAACGATCGTATTCACAACTGACTTTAACTTTACGATTTTTCAAATTTTTTCATAAATGATCACCGGCGCAGCTTTGATGGCTGTATTTTGTATTGGTTGCTCAAAGAGTCCGAGCCATCCGACCTCACGCTTGCCAGCAGGAACGAAAGATTTGGGAGTGATTGAGTTCACCCAAGGCATGCCGCTGCAGTTCAGTCTTGGCGGCGGCAGAGGTTGCACGCCGACCGCCAAGCGGATTGATGGCGACAATATCGAGGTGGATTTTGCGATTGTGTCCACCAACGCCAACGGGACGGTTTCTGATTTTGGCAGACCGGCTATTTCCACATCGCCCGGTCGCCAGCGTGTTATTTCAGTTGGCGAGGTGAGCATCGGTTTGATCCCAGAATGGAAGACACCGTGACGATGTTTAACACGGCAGCCAGCACGAATGATTCAAGATTTCTCGCGATTTGTCTGGTCGGCGGAGCTGGCGCCTTTCTGGATATTTCTATTATTTTTAAATGAGCTTGCCACAAGCCAGGATGCGGGCATAATGCGGTTCAGGCTTGAAGAGGCAGGGTTGAAGAGACCAACGGAGACGCGGTGAACGCATTCAGGAATGGGGCGTTTTTAGGTTTGATTTCGGGGTCTTTTGCGCCTCAGGCAATTTTTGATCGGGTATCGGAGCGTAGCTCAGCCTGGCTAGAGCACTTGCTTTGGGAGCAAGACGTCGCAGGTTCGAATCCTGTCGCTCCGACCATCTTCAGGCGGGGCAGTGTTAACAACGTCAGGCATTTTCGCAATTCTTTCATCGCATGGTATCCGCAATAATTGTAGCCGCAGGCAAGGGCACCCGCATGGGTTCAACGGTGGACAAGCTCTGGTTGGAAGTGGCCGGACGTCCGGTGGTGGCGCACACATGGGCCGCTTTTGAAAAACTGGATGCCATTTCTGAAATTGTGCTGGTGGTGCGGGAGGGATTGCAAAACCAATACCTGGAGCTGGCCCAAAAGTGTGGATTTCAAAAAGCCTATCGCCTGGTGGCTGGAGGGGCCGAGCGTCAGGATTCTGTGTGGAACGGATTGATGGCCCTGTCACCGGCTGCGGAGGTTGTGGCCATTCAGGATGCGGCGCGGCCGTGCACCCTGCCTGAACTGATTCTGGGCACCATCGCGGCAGCGCGGGAGACTGGCGCTGCCGTGGCCGCGCAGCCCGTGACGGATACCATCAAGGAAACGTTGGATGGGGAATTGATCCATCGCACGGTGGATCGCTCGAAACTATGGTCGGTGCAGACCCCGCAAACTTTTCAGGTGCCGGTCATCCGGCGGGCGATCGAGGCGGCGCGGAAACGGAACCTTTGGTTGACCGATGACACTGCGGCCTGTGAACTGATCGGCCAATCCGTGCGGTTGGTGAAAAGCCATCACCCCAATCCCAAAGTGACCGTGCCCGGGGACCTTCCGTTTATAGAAGCGCGTTTGAGAGCCTGAGGGGAAACGCGGCTGCGCGCCGGGAATGATTCAAAAACTTGGCTTTGGGAACAAGGTTGGGGTAGATTGGGCACTCATGGAATTTTTAGGCAGGTTTGCTTTTGCGGAATGGCTGGAAGGGCTGGGGCGCATCACGATGCTGGCGCGGGATGCGTTTGTGTCGTTCTGCCGCCTGAAGGTGTCGTGGAAGGATTTGCTGTACCAAATTTATTTCATTGGCATCAAATCACAATCCGTGGTGCTGGTGACCGGGGCATTTACGGGGATGGTGCTGGCGGCGCAGACCGATTTTCAATTTCACAAGGTGAAGATGGACACGGCCACGCTGGCGGTGGTGAGCGTGTCCATGTGCAGCGAATTAGGACCTGTTTTGACCGCCTTGATGGTGGCGGGCCGCGTTGGGGCGGCCATTGCGGCGGAGTTGGGGACCATGCGGGTGACCGAGCAAATAGATGCCCTTCGCACCCTGGCCACTCATCCGGTGGATTACCTGGTGGTGCCGCGGGTGGTGGCGTCCAATATTGCGCTTCCCCTGCTTACGGTGGAATCCATGTGCATAGGGATTGGCGCCAGCTACGTGGTGGGGGTTTACCTGTTGGGTATTGAGCCGGCTTATGCCTGGTGGAACATGCTCAAATACTCGGGGGATGCGGACGTGATGATTGGGCTGATCAAATCCATGGTATATGGTGGAATTATTTCACTGATAGGCTGTTATAAGGGCCTGACGTGCAGTGTGGGCGCCCAGGGGGTGGGGCGTGCCACCACCGAGGCGGTGGTTTATGCCTCCATCACCATCTTGATCACCAACTTTTTCCTGACCATGACTCTGGAGCAGGTTTGCGTGATACTCGGCTTATGATTGAAGTAAGGGGGTTAACCAAAAGTTTTGGCAGTCAAAAGATTCTGGACCAGGTCAGCTTTCAAATTGACCATGGGGAATCCGTGGTCATCATCGGACGGAGCGGAGGCGGCAAGAGTGTTTTATTGAAGCATCTGATTGGATTGTTGCAGCCGGATGCAGGTGAGGTGATCATAGATGGTGAGAACATTGTGGCCATGAATGAGCGGCATTTGCTGAGGGTGCGCCGCAAATTTGGGATGGTGTTCCAGGGCGCGGCGCTTTTTGATTCCATGACCGTGGCGGAGAACGTGGCTTTTGGCTTGAGACGCCATGAGCATCTGACGGAGGGAGAGACGGCGAAGCGGGTGGCCAAGACGCTGGAATTGGTGGATTTGCCCGGGATCGAACACAAAAACCCGGCGGAATTATCCGGGGGCATGCGCAAGCGCGTGGGGTTGGCCCGCGCCATCATCTATGAACCGCAAATCGTGCTTTATGACGAGCCGACCACGGGTCTGGACCCCATCGTGTCTGACAGCATAGATAAATTGATCATGCGGGTGCGGGATCATCTCCAGGCCACCAGCGTGGTGGTGACGCACGACATGCGTTCTGCCAGGCGAGTGGGAAACCACGTCATGATGCTGCACGACCGCAGGATTTATGCGAACTGCACCCCGGAGGCGCTGTTTACCTCCCCGGACCCGGTGATACGCCAGTTTGTGGACGGGGTGGCGGACCCGGAAGGAATCCAGTTTTGAAAAAATATTAATGAATCCATGGAAAACCCGCGTTTACAATTAAAAGTCGGATTGTTTGTGTTCATAGGCCTGCTCCTGCTGGCGGTTTTGCTCATACAATTCAGCAAAAGCTCCAGCCTGTTTCGGGGCATTTATGTGGTGCGGCTGCACGCCACCAACGTAGGCGGCATCAAAACCAGGGCGCAAGTGCTGCTGGCAGGGGTGCAGGTGGGCACCGTGACCGACATCAAGCTGGCGCCGGATGACCGCAGCGTCACCATCACCCTGAGCATTTACAAGGATTATCCCATTTACCAGGATGCGCGTTTTGCCATTGAGCAGGCTGGTTTTTTGGGGGACCAGTTTATTTCCATTGTGCCCACGGATAACCAGCCGCCGGTTTTGACCAACAACTCGGACGTGGAATGTTCCCCTCCTTTCAACCTGCTGGAGGTGGCGCGGTCCGCCTCAGGTTTCATTCAGAGAATTGATGCAACGGCCAAAAAACTGGATCAATCCGTGTCTGATTTACAGAGCCAGGTTTTGAACGCCCATACCCTGTCAAGCTTTGGAGTGGCCATGACCAACATGCGGTCCTTTACCGAGCAGGCTTTGGAGGCGGTTCAGGACATTCATCAAATGGTTGCCACCAATTCCGTCCAGGTGAGCATGGCGGTGAGCAATCTGGAGGGATTTTCCACATCCCTTGATCGTTTAGGCGCGCAAGCCGGCGGGATTCTGGCGAGCAACGGGCAAAACATGGACATCACCACCAGCAACCTGGTGGTGATATCCGGGACGTTGAGGCGTGTTTCCGAGAACTTGGAGGCGGGCAACGGCCTGGCTGGCGCCCTGCTTCAAAACCAGGCTCTGGCCACCAATGTCCAGATGATTGCCGCCAACCTGGCCGTAACCAGCAGCAACCTGAACCGGCTGGGTTTGTGGGGTGTGCTATGGTCTCATAAACCTGCCCCTGCGCCCGCCCATTCCAGCCAGAATCCATGACCCCGCTCCTTGCCATCCGGTTGTTTTTCCTGGCGCTTTGCACCGCCGCCGGTTTTGCCATCAGCCAGGTTCGTCCCGAGTTTGTGGACATGCCCCATGCCGGAATTTATGGAGTGCTGGCGGGGTCCCTGTTTGCCGGCGTTTTGGTGGGGATGGATGAACTGCTCAAGGGCTTTTCACTGAGGGCCTTCTCGGCAACCACCTTCGGGTTGCTTTTGGGGATGGCGGTGGCATCGCTTGTGGATCATTCCGGGTTGTTTGTGAATACAGATGAGAAAGTCCGTTGGGTGATCCGGCTGTGTCTTTTTCTGGGATCCGGTTACATCGGCGTGGTGTTGGCCATGCGCAGCAACAAGGAGGATTTTTCCCTGATTATTCCCTATGTCCGATTTTCTCCCCAGCAGAAACCAGACACACTGCTGCTTCTGGACACGAGCGTGATCATTGACGGGCGGGTGGCGGATGTCATTGAATCCCGCATCGTGGAGGGATTGGTGGTGGTTCCGCGCTTTGTGCTGCTGGAATTGCAGCAAATTGCCGATTCGGCGGATGAAATCAAGAGGGCTCGGGGTCGGCGAGGATTCGAGATGCTTAACCGCATGCAGCACAATCCCAAGCTGGAAGTGCGCATTCATGACGGTGATTTTCCCGAGGAAAAGGGCGTGGACGCCAAGCTGGTGCGCCTGGCGCGGAACCTGAACGCCAAGCTGTTCACCAATGACTATAACCTGACCAAGATGGCCGGACTGCAATCGGTGAGCTGTGTGAATCTGAACGAACTGGCCCGCTGCCTGAAAATGGAGATGATTCCCGGGGAGGTGGTGCAGTTGAAAATTGTCAGGGAAGGCCGGGAAAAAGGGCAGGGAATAGGCTATCTTCCCGATGGCACGATGGTGGTGGTGAGCAATGGCCAGTCGCTGGTGGGCACCAGCGCCGAGGTTCAGATCAAAAGCACCGTTCAAACCGGCGCGGGGGTTTTGGTTTTTGGCGAAGCCCAAAACAACGGCTGACCCAGCAATTCCACCCCTGGGGGCCGTTCTTTTTCCTCCAAGCCGCGCGGTTCCGATAAACCCCTGAATAATCTCTCCAACTTCGGCCATTAATCATATCTTGGGCTCATGCAAAGAGTGGCATTTAAAATGACCTTGAAGGCCGGCTGCCTGGAGGAGTATCGCAAACGGCATGACCAGATATGGCCCGATCTGGCTTCAGCCCTGAAAAAGGCTGGGGTCAGGGATTATTCCATCTTTTTTGACGAGTCCACACTGACTTTGTTTGCAGTGCAGCGCCTGGAGACGGGGCACAGCGCCGAACAGTTACCCGCCCAGGAAATCGTGCGCCAATGGTGGGACTGGATGGCTCCGCTGATGGAAGTGAACCCGGATAACTCCCCCATAACCGCGCCGTTGCATGAGGTTTTTCACCAGGACTGAAGACCTCCATGCGCGGCCCGGCGAAAAGGGTGCAAAGGATCAACTCCGGCGCATTTTCAAATTTGAAAATCCGGTGCGTGTTCGCGCTCCAGTTTGTTGAGGACCCTCATATCCAGGCCGTCGTAAATGACCAGCGAATGGGGCGCCACGCTGTTCATGATGAACACATTCCCGCCAATGGTGCTGCCCGTGCCAATCACTGTGTCGCCACCCAGGATCGTGGCGCCCGGATAAATGGTCACCCGGTCTTCAATCGTGGGATGGCGACGTTTGCCACGCAGGCTTTGGCCGCCGCTGGTGGAGCGGGCTCCGAGGGTCACACCATGATAAATTTTGACGTGGTTGCCAATCACCGAGGTTTCGCCTACCACTGTGCCCGTGCAATGATCCACAAAAAAGTGCGAGCCTATTTTCGCTCCAGGGTGCAGGTCCATGCCGGAACGAAAATGGGCCCATTCGGTCATGATGCGGGGAATGAGCGGCACCCCTGCCGAATATAATTCATGCGCCAGGCGCTGGACGGCGATGGCCTCCACGAAAGGATAGGACACAATGATCTCTTCAGCGCAGGACGCCGCAGGGTCCCCATTGAAGGCCGCTTCGACATCGGTCTGCAAAATATCCCGGATGTGGGGAAGTTTGCCCAGGAATTCCACGGTCATGGCATGTGCGGTCGCTTTCACCTGGGATTTGGCCAGTCCTTCCGGCGGAAGATGCTCCAGGCTTTTGCGGATTTCATCCTCCAAATTGCCCAAAACCGAATCCAGGAGACTTGCCGTCATCACCCGAATTTCCGAGGAATGGACCGGATGCTCGTCAAAAAATCCGGGGAAAAGCATGCGCAACAAATCCTGGGTCAAGGCAGTGACCGCCCGCTTGGAAGGGAGGTTTTTACCGTCCAGATGGTTGATGCCACCTGCCTTTGCATAGGAGGCGACCAGTTGATGCGTGAGTTGAGTGACCGATTCCACAACTGCGGTTTATCAGAAACCAAGCAACTCTGGAAGAATAAATGGGGTTGAGGGAATCCTGTGGGCGTACACCCTTTCCACCTCCCAGCCCCGGTGAGATTTAATTCGAGTCAAGTCGGCTCATGCTTCCGGCGGAAAAATGCTTTGGCAAAAGGGTGGTTTCAAGGGAGATTGGAGCGGTGAGTCCACATATTCGCTCAAGTGCCCTGGAGGCGGTGCAAACGTTGCGTGAAGCTGGCTTTGAAGCCTTCTGGGTGGGAGGCTGTGTGCGGGATAATTTATTGGGCCGGGAACCGCTGGATTACGACCTGGCAACCAGCGCCAGGCCCGAGGAGGTGGAGCGCCTTTTTAAATTCACCCTGCCACTGGGGCGCGCTTTTGGGGTGGTGATGGTCAAATTGGACGGGTTTTGGTTTCAGGTGGCCACATTCCGGAGTGAATCCGGTTATCAGGATGGGCGCAGGCCGGGCAGGGTGGATTTTGCCGATGCCCGGGCCGATGCCTTGCGTCGGGATTTCACAGTCAACGGTTTATTTTATGACCCGGTGGCTGGCGTGGTGCATGATTGGGTGGATGGGAGGCGGGATTTGGATGCCGGAATTATCCGCACCATTGGCAAACCGCATGAACGATTTCAAGAGGATCATTTGAGAATGCTTCGGGCGGTGCGTTTTGCAGCGCAGCTTGGTTTTTCCATTGAACCGGCCACCCTTGCTGCCATTCGGGAAGGTGCCCGGGACCTGGCACGCATCAGCGCGGAGCGGGTGCGGGAGGAGTTGTGCAAAACGTTTCAGCCGCCCCATTCCGCCCGTGGGTTGGAATTGTTGCAAACCAGCGGGCTGCTCAGGGTGGTGCTGCCGGAATTGGAGGCAACCGTGGATTGTGAACAATCCCCCGATCACCACCCGGAGGGCAGCGTTTTCAAACATATCCTCAAAATGCTGGGGTGCCTGCCTCCCAATGCCTCCGCCAATCTGATTTGGGCCGTCCTGCTGCATGACATTGCCAAGCCGGTCACCGCCTCGCGCGACGCAGCGTCCGGCGCGATTCATTTTTATGGCCATGAAAAAACCGGCGCCGACATGGCGGAGGCCATCCTTGGACGATTGCGGTTTCCCAGGCGGCTGGCGGCAGAGATTGTGGTGAGCGTGCGAAACCACATGCAGTTCAAGGATGTCAAAAAAATGCGCCGGTCCACGCTGCGCCACATGCTGATGCGTCCCACATTTGGGCTGGAGTTGGAATTGCATCGCCTGGACTGCCTGGGTTCGTCCGGCGACCTTGGGCATTACGAATTTCTTGTGTCGGAAAATCAAATCCTTTCGTCAATGCCCAAGCTGCATCCGCCATTAGTGAATGGCCGGGACCTGATCCGGCTGGGGATGAAGCCGGGCAGGGAGCTGGGGGCGGTGTTGCGCGAAATCCGGGAAAAACAATTGGCGGATGAAATCACGAGCCGCAGGCAGGCACTGGCCTGGGTGCAGCGCAAGTTGGCGGGAACAATGATCAGGAGCTTGCGCCTGCGCTCGGCCCATTGTTGGGAAAGGAGGATCCCGGCTTCGATGGTTTTGCCCAAGCCGACCTCGTCGGCCAGAAGGGCGCCCTTGGAAAGCGG
>DAIDJC010000055.1 GCA_027451565.1 Limisphaerales bacterium
CATACCATGAAACACCTCGTCGTACCATCCTTGCTCACTCGTCGTTCATGCCGTCTGGCATTTTTAGCACTTGCCAGCATTGGACTTGCAGGAACATCCAAAGCCCAATTTGACCTGCTGAATGTGAAAATTGGCTCTGACACCCTGAATGCCGGGGCTGGAGCCAGCCAACAGCAAGAAGGGGCAGCCGTTTTGGGGACCTCTTCTTCTTGGTGGAATGATTATGCCTACGTGTCCAGCACTCCGTACAAAGTTTCGGTTGTGGATGCGTCGGATGCAACCATTTCCGGTGTCACCCTGACGGTGCAAAATTCAGGAGGGGTGGGGCACAAGACCAACAGCGGTAGCAACCCCGCTTTTTTGTACTCCAGCGAGCCTTATCAAAATCCGGGTGGCATTTTTACCATCACCCTGGCAGGCTTGTCGGCAAATTCACAATATGAGTTTGTGGGGTATGCGGGCTATCCTGGCTCCTCCTCCGGCGCCACGTGGTCCGTGACCGATGGCACGTTGATCTCTGGAACCACCATGAATACTGGTGCCAGCGTGGATATTTCAACGGGCAACGGTGATGCCTATTCCCTTTTTTATGCTTCTTCGGATGCGAATGGGAATCTTGTGGTCACGGACACTGGAAACACTTCATCGGCAATCAGCACACTCGCGGGATTCCAAGTCTCCCCCGTGGCGGTGCCTGAGCCTGCTTGGTGGGGTTCCCTGGGGGCGGGGTTGGTGGCGGTACTGGGTTTGAAGCGCCGTTGGTCTGCTTGATGCGGTTTTGGCGAAAGCTTTCCTTCCTGCATCACAACGATGCCCGGCCGATTTGCCTCGACCGGGCATCGTTTTTTACCACATCATCTATTCCATTCATCGTGTACTTTCGGTTTCTCCCCAAGCGGAACCTTGGGAAACCTGTTCCAAAAACTTGGAATGCACCGCGAAAATGGTCCATGATGTTCGGACCAAAGGATTGCTATTTGTCTGCATGTAATTTTCTGGACACGGTTCGGAAAAGCGCCTCCATCTTAAAAAGAGCGGGAAGGGGGTTAATTTTTTCTTTTTTTGTGTTCCTGAAGCGGTTTCAATTCCATGAGTTGTTCGAAACCGCACCGTGAAAACATGTCGCGGGTTCGTTTCTGAAACTAAAATCAACCTTATTGCAGACATGCTGGCAGCGTTACGCATCAAAAATCTCGCCTTGGTGAGTGATTTGACTTTTGAACCGAAGCCCGGCCTGAACGTCATCACAGGAGAAACGGGTGCGGGAAAGTCTATTATTATTGGCGCGCTGAACCTTTTAGTGGGAGGCAGGGCAGGGCGGCATTTGATCCGGGATGGTGAGGAAACCTGCATGGTGGAGGGGGTTTTTGAGCTGGGCGATAAAAGCCTGCTCGACCGCATCCAGGTCTTTCTGAATGAGAGCGGGCTGGAGTCCTGCGAGGAGGGGCAACTAATCCTTAAGCGCAGCCTGGGAATCTCCGGCGGCAACCGTCAATTTGTTAATGGATCGCCAGCCACCATGGCCCAACTTGCCCTACTGGGGGATTGGCTGCTGGATATTCATGGGCCTCACGACCACCAATCCCTTCTTCATCCGACACGGCAATTGGCCATATTGGATGCGTACGGCGGATTGGAAGCCGATCGGGTTGCATTTAGCAAGCTTGTCACCGGACGGCGGGCTTTGGAGCGACAAAAGGCGGAATTGGGCCTGGATGAGGAGGCGATGTCACGTCAGGTTGAAATGCTCCGGTTTCAAGTGGAGGAAATTAAAATGGCCAGATTGAAGCCTGGCGAGGACGTTGATTTGGCACAGGAACACCAGCGTGTGAGTCAATCTGCAAGGCTATTGCAGATCACCTCCGCCGCCCTGCTGGTTCTGGGTGAAAGTGATGATTCCCTTTTCAATCTGTCTGGAATTTTAGGAAAACATCTGGCGGACCTGGCCCGAATTGACCCGCAATCTTCGCATTTGGCATCAAACCATGCACAGGTCAGCGCTGGCTTGAGGGATTTGCAAATGGAACTTGGCCGTTACGCAGACCGGCTGGAAACCAATCCGGCACGGCTGGCAGAACTGGAGGAACGCATCAATTTGCTTCACACACTGCAACGCAAGTATGGTCGGACCCTGGATCAGGTGATGGCCGCCGGCGAAGAGGCTAAGCGCAGACTGGCGCTGCTGGAGGGACGTGACCTGGAACTGGAGCGTTTGAACAAGGCCCTGTCCGATATGGATGCCGAACTTGTCCGCGCCGGGGACAAACTCTCCCTGGCGCGCAAAAAAACCATTCCTGATTTGGTCAAAGCTATCAGCCGACAACTACAGGGTCTGGGTTTCAAGCAGAGTCGGCTGGAGATTCAATGGAGCGAAACAGCCCCGGCCAGGGAAAACAGTCCTTCTGAATGGGGGGAGCATGGGTATGATTCCATTGAATTCATGTTCGCCCCCAATCCAGGGGAAATGCCAAAGCCATTGAGGGCCATCGCATCCTCCGGGGAAATGGCCCGGGTGATGCTGGCCTTAAAAACGGCGTTGGCAGCCCAGGATGAAATTCCGGTGCTGGTATTTGATGAAGTGGATGCCAACGTAGGCGGCGAAACAGCCAGGGCTGTCGGGGAAAAAATGAAAAAAATTGCCGCCCGGCGCCAGGTCTTTTGCATTTCCCATCTTCCCCAAGTCGCGGCGGCAGCGGATGCCCATTTTGTGGTTTCCAAGCAGGTGAAAAATGGGCGCACCGTGTCCGAAATGAAATGGCTGGATAAACCCATGCGCGTGACCGAAGTGGCCAGGATGCTGGGTGGCCAGTCCGAGGCTTCACGCAAGCATGCTGAGGCATTGCTGGCTTAAAATCCAGAAGCATGCCTCATGCGCCCGGGAAGTCTTCATTTCCAGGAAACCATGGCCCTGCGCCATGCCTGCACTGCCAATGCACCCACGCATGCCCATCCAAAAACATCGCCATGGCGATTATACCAGGTGGCAGGCTCAGCGGATCCGCTCGATGGCAGCAGCACATCTGCATGAATGAATCCACGCCCATACTCGCTGCCTCCAGGGGTCCGAAACACACGTTCCACTCCGCCTTGGGAATTAATGAGGCAAGTGACCCCGTTGTTGGCGCAGCGAAACATTGGTATGCCATTTTCAACAGCACGAAACACCGCATTGGCCATGTGCTGCCACTGCTCTGAACCATGGCCAAACCAGCCATCATTTGTCAGGTTTACGAAAAAGTCTATGTCCTGGCGGGCTGCGGAACGTGCCACCCCGGGGAATGTGTCCTCAAAGCAAATCAACACCGAAGTGTGGCAGGAAGCTGGCGCCATTTCTGTCTGTCCGCCCGGGTTGCCCAGGTACACCACCCCAGGCTGATCTGAGGGCTGTGCATGGGCTAAATCCGCTGAAGGATTCGACGGTTTTTCTAATCCTGTGATTTCAAAGCGTTGGGGACCCTTGCCTGGCGTCCATGCTCCTGAAATGGGTGTCAACCACTTTAGAAACGGCAGCCATTTTGAAAATGGCACATACTCCCCAAAAATCACAAGTTTTTGCTTGTGATAAGCACCCGCAAGCCTGCCTTCTGGGTTGACCAGAAAAGCGGCATTAAAATAATTGGTTTCAGCGGAGGTTTCCTCCACGTCCTCGCCGTTTAGAATCAGCCAAACATGATGTTGCTGCGCCAACAGGCTGATGCGACTGCAATTCTCGGGACTCATTTCTGGCACGGCGGATTCCGGCCACAACAGAACATCCGTTGGATTGGTCAATGCCGTTTCATTTAGCGCCAGAAAGGAATCGAATTGCGCGTGATCTGAATCCGGGTTCCAAATCACGGTCTGGGGTATATCCGGCTGGATTGAGGTGACGCGGAGTCTCCGGTCGGATGAAGACGCGTGGGACATGCGAAAAAATCCACCCATGAAACAAAAAACCACCACTAGAAGAGGCAGAACTATCTCCTGTTGCCAGACATGGCGGCGGTTGGGAAGGATTCGGATTCGGGCTGCGGCGCATCCCATGGAGAGGGAAAACCAGACCACCAGGAAAGAGACGCCATAGACACCGGTAATACAAGCCATCTGGATTAGCGGTGTGTTTTGATATTGGGAAACTCCAAGGAAGCTCCATGGAAAACCGCCCAGCAACCGTGCGCGAATCATTTCCAACCCAACCCAACTCGCCGCCCCGCCCAGGCACCAAAGAAGACGGTTGATCCATGTAAACGACCAGGGGCGACAGCCGGATACCAGCCAGGCCCATGCCCCAAAGTAGAGTGATAAGAAAGCGGATAATGCCAGCCAGCCCAAGATGGGAAAGAAGGGATAAGGAATGAATAGGAGCCAGGACAATGAAATCAACCAGAATACAAATCCGCCCAGGCAGCCGACGCGAAAGCTATCCATGGGGGTTTTATTTTGAGCAGCCCAAGCCAGCAATGCCGGTGCCACCCAGGCAAAGCCGGCAAAACTGGTCTTGGGAAAGGCCAGGGCGAGGAGCAATGCTCCCAGAATGGCTTGGGCATACCCGCTACGCAGGAATAATTCACGACAGAATGCCATGGGCGTGGCCCACGGATTGTATCCCTGGCAGAATCGAGCCTGCACCACCGCGCAAAATTCCGCCTGGCGTTGCAAACTCTTGCTCGCGTTCACCAGCACCGCCTCCCGCGAACCCCGCCAGACAGGAATGTCCGCAGTGGAATTGCCTGCATAATCAAAACCCCGAACCCCAAAAGTTGATTCCAGCAGGGCCAGCTTGGCTTGACTGCGCAAATTGACCAGTCCGTCACTGCCGTAAACCTGGTCAAACAATCCCACGTGACTGGCCACCAACCGGCCCATTCTCACATCCGCCGCCGTGGCCAGCACCAGTTTGCGTCCGCTCTGCTTCTCCTTTTGCAGCCATTGAATAAATTCACCATGATACGGAAGTTCGGCAGGATCCAGCAGGACGCGCTCCACCAGCCTGGCCTTCAAGTGAGCCCGGCCGCGAATCCACCAGGCAAAAACCAGAAACAGCGACAGGGGATTGCGCCGGAGCAGACGGGCCAGCATTTCAAATAAGGTGTCGGTCCGGATTAGGGTTCCATCCAAATCCACGGCTAAAGGTATGTTGGAATTTGCAGACACCCCACCATGCTGGCGGATTTTGTTGGTGAATGACAAGACTTCACCTACGCTGATTGCATGAAAATAAACTGGCACAATCCAATGATTATGCTGGCCATTTTGATTTTTTGGCGGTTTGGATTGTATTTATTCACGGTCCAGCCCATCCCCGCCAATGATGCCTTCATTTTTGACGGCGGAGTCATTCATTGGCTTCAGCATGGCCTTTACATCAACCCCTGCATTGAGCAAGGCTATCCGATTTCCAGCCATCAGGTTTTTTCCATTTACCCGCCTCTGTACCAACTGGCTTTGCTGGCATGGCTGCCCCTGTTTGGAACAAGCGCAGCATCAACCATCGCGCTCCATTTGGTCCTTTGCGCCTTGGATGCGTGGCTTGTGATTTACCTCGTGGTGCGGTTTTTTCCGTATAACTCCCAGCACCGCTGGCTCGTGGGCCTGCTTTTGGCAGTCACTTTTGATGATCGCCCCGATGACCTGGCCCATGTCTTCGGCCTCCTTGCACTGGGGATTTTGATGAAATGGGCCCTCCGCGAAAAACCCCCATGGCGGTTTTCGCTGGCTTTGGCCGTTGCCTTGGTCGCAGCGCTATTCACTTCTGTCGTGATCGGCGCCATGTATTGCGGCGCCGCACTCCTTACCGCGTTTTTCCTCTGGAGAAATCAAAACCGCAAAATGTTCCTTGCTCCGTTTCCTTGCGTGGTCGCAGCTTTTGTTCTGATTGTGGCTTGGATCATCCATTTTCATCCCCTTTGGTGGCAGGGCTTCCTCGAAAACGGACGCAAACAATCCGTTGTCCAGGGATTTCACTGGCCGCGTTTGCTGGACCTGATGAAATTGGTTCGAACCGTGCCATTATTCGTGCTGAGCCTGGCGCTCATGCCGTGGATGATCCTGACCCGTTCTAGCCATCCCGCCGGTCCATGGTGGTCCCTGACCATGGGAACCTGGGCCATGGGCATCATCACCCTTGGCCTGGCCATGACATGGATGGCGCCGGATTACGGTGGATACACTATTTACCTCCAAGTATTGGTCGGGGCAGGCATGCTGGAAGCGCTCGCACAACGTTCTCGTCCATTGTTTAAATGGAGTGCCCTGGCGCTCCCGGTTTGTGTGATTTTGGTTTCCTTTCGCGCCGTGGGCATGTCCACTTGGGGCGTGGCTTGCGCCTGGACGAATGGTTATTTTAAAACCCAGGAACAATTGAAAACCACGCTGGAGCCTTACACCCGCTCGCAATCCCCCGTGATTCTCTCCTCCGCTTACCTCTACGAGGCAGCTCAATTGGGAGTCCAGCATCCCATCCACTCAGATTGGTATTTTGACCGCGCCGATTTGTCCGCAAATGCCGATGTCCAAGGCCTCATTCAACTCAAACCTGGAATGATGGTTTTGACCCAGTTTGATTATTATCGCAGTTTTAAATCCGTTCTGGAAAAACTGGAGACTCAGAGTGCTAAACCGGCTATTTTGGTGGAAAATCTGGCCGTCACACCGGCGCCGGACTCCTACGTGCCGCTTCAAAGATTTGTTCAGCATGTGTCTTGGGCGCCAGTGGTGGTACGCCTGAATTGGAATAATCCTTAATCGAATGCCGATTTTATGCAGCTACGACCCGGAAGAATTGGACCCTCGGCCTCTCCCTGTTTGCCAGCGCCAGAGCCGTTTGCCAACCCAGCTATTTTTCTTTTAACGACTTGTTTAAGTTTCCTGTTGGGATCGAGAGTCGCGGAAGCTAATGGAACATGGACTCCACTCGCCTCAACTCCCCCGGCGGGGATTAATAGCTGCCTTTTGCTGAGTGATGGCACAGTGCTTGGCATGAATGGAAATGGCACCTGTGTGAGATTGACCCCCGATATTCATGGCAGTTATATCAACGGCACTTGGAGCACGGCGGCTGCGATGAATCAAAGCCGGCAGTTTTTCTCCGCGCAGGTTTTGACCAATGGGAACGTGTGGGTGGCTGGAGGGGAGGACGGGGTCGGAGGTGGAGGGGCTGAGATGTACGACACATTGAACAATACCTGGACTCGGTTGCCCCCGCCTTCGAATGGGGACCCAGATTTCTCAGACAGCATTTCCGAAATACTGCCCTCCGGCAACCCGCTGGTTTGTCCGGTTTACAGCGGCACGGAATGTCTCATTTATAATGTCACGGCCAACACATGGCAAAACGCGGCTTCGTGTGACGCATCGCAAGATGAAGCGGATTGGGTAAAGCTGCCCAGCGATAACCTGGTCACGATTGACGCGTTTTCGGAAAGCACGGAACATTACGTGCCGTCTTTAAACGAATGGGTGGCTGATGGAAGTTTGCCGGTGCCGCTCTACGATTCCTCGATTGGTGAGATTGGGACGGGCCATTTGCTACCCAACGGGAAGGTTTTTTTCCTGGGATCCACGACCAATACCGCCATCTATACACCTGGAAGCAGCGTCACGGCTGCGGGTAGTTGGGCCAGTGGATCTGGAATTCCAAATGGGTTGGGAGCTTCAGATGCGCCGGCGGCCATGATGGTCAATGGCAGGATTCTTTGCTGCCTGGGACCTTCCGCCACCTATGACGGCCCGTGCAGTTTTTATGAGTACGATTACACGGTAAATGCTTTCACTCAGGTGGGTGCCCCCGGTGGCGGAGTCACTTATGGTAACAGCGCCCCCTTTGGCACCAGCATGCTGGCTTTGCCGGATGGCAGTGTTTTATTCGTCGGTGGCCAGAATTCCACATCTCTTTACGTTTATACGCCGGACGGTTCTCCACTGCCGTTGGGACAACCGGTCATCAGCTCCATCACCGAAAATCAGGACGGGTCCTACCAACTGACCGGCACGGGGCTTAACGGCATTTCTGAGGGAGCCGCCTATGGCGATGATGAGCAGATGAATGGAAATTACCCTCTGGTTCGCCTGACCAATAGTGTTTCTGGCAATTCGTATTATGCGCGCACCCGCAACTGGAACAGCACGAGCGTGCAGACGGCAGGCCGGGTCGTGACAATGGATTTTGACCTGCCCTCGAACCTCCCTGTTGGGACCTATTCGTTGGTTGTCACGGCGGTTGGAAATCCTTCAGCGCCCCAGTTGTTCCATTATGCGCCACCTGCCACCCCAACCGGGCTGGCCGCTGCCAGTGGGGAAAACCGCCTTGTGAATTTGCATTGGAATGTGAATCCCGGAACTTCGTCCTATAATGTAAAGCGTGCCACCCTTGAGAGAGGTTTTTTCGCGACCATCGCAACAGTGGACGGGACTAATTTCACGGATGCAGGCCTTACGAATGGCCTGACCTATTACTACAAAATCTCAGCCGTTGGCAGTGGCGGTCCCAGCGCAGACACCCCCGCGGTAGCCGCCATGCCTTCTGGTCCCGGGCTGGTTCCTGGAGGCGCTCCAGTCAGTCTGGCACCCTATTACAACCGCACAGGCCTGTTTTCCGATGGAACTTATTTTACCAACGGAGTGGATGGCGGGTATAGCGCGTATCCATCGGATTTGCTGGGCTCTTCGGTGGCATGGAACAATCTGGTTTTTGATTTTGGACCGGCCAATGCCAAGGACGTTGTGTATTGTGCCAGCCAGACCATTCCATTGCCTCAGGGCCAGTTTAATACCCTGCAGGTCCTTGCCACCGGAGTTAATGGCAATCAACCCTCGCAGACTTTCACTGTCACCTACACCGACAACTCCACCGCCACGTTTATTCAAAGTTTCAGTGATTGGGCCAATCCACAATTTTATCCTGGCGAGTTCACCGTGGTGAGAATGCCGTATCGGAATTTAAATTACGGCGGTTCCCAAACTTTAAATGTGACTGTGGATGGCTTTGTTTTCGCGCTTGACCGCACCCGGATGGTCAAAAGCATCACTCTGCCGGGCAACGCAAACGTGGTTTTGCTTTCCCTTGCGCTGGGTGATGATCCGGCGCCGGCGCCACTCACGGGGTATTTCAACCGGGCCGGCATTTACACTGATGGCACCACATTTACCAACCCGCCCACGGGCGGGCTTGACGGAGGCGGTGCGGCGTATTCGGCCACGCTGCTTGGAGGGTCTCAAACCTGGAGCAATGCCATTTTTGCGCTGGGTCCGCTCAACGCCACAAACGTGATCAGTTGCGCTGGCCAGACAATCAGCTTGCCGCCTGGAATTTGTTCGCGTCTGGACATGCTGGCAACTGGAGTCCAAGGCAGTCAAGCCTCGCAATCGTTTGTCGTCACTTACGCCGACGACACAACAACAACATTCGTGCAAAGCTTCAGTGACTGGTTCAGCCCTCAGAACTTTCTTGGTGAATCCAAGGCCATTTCCATGGACCACCGCAATGAGAGCAATGGCACATCAGACAATCGCACCTTTTATCTTTATGGATATTCATTCCCGCTCAACGGATCCAAGGTGGTGAGGAACGTTCGATTGCCTGTCAACCCCAATGTCATCGTGGCTGCAATCAGCCTGGTTCCTGTTTGGCCCCCTGTCTTTTTGGATAATCCATTCTCTTTGGCCAATGCCACTGCTGGACAGGCCTATTCGGGTTCCATTGTGACCAATGCCAGCGACATCAACGGTTATACGCTGAGCTATGCCAAGGCTGGCGGACCGGCCTGGCTGAATGTTGCGCCCAATGGAACGCTTTCAGGCACGCCTTTATCAACCGATGCAGGCAGTGAAAGTTTTGAGGTCAGTGTCGCTGATACGAATGGCCAGACTAATTCCGCCATTTTGAACATCACCGTTTTGCCTGCGGCTCCCATTTCAGCTTTTCTTTCAGCACAAACAGGAGGTTTGCTTTTAAGTTGGTCCGGCGGTGTCCCTCCTTATCAGGTGCAGGCAACCACCAACCTTGTTCATCCCTCGTGGCAAAACATGGGTTCGGCCAGCAGCGGAAACACCCTCTTTCTTACGCCTGCCGGCGACTCGATGTTCTACCGTGTTATGGGACAATGAAGTTGCTGGGAGCCATGGAGCCATTCGTTCTGCGAACCACACTCCAAAGTAAAATGAGCATGGTTTTTGACCGGCATGAGCCGTGGATTCAATGTTCTTTGTTCGCTTTCGGCAGGCGGGCAAACCAGGTCATCCCTCTCACCTCGCAGCCATTTCCCCAAAACCATTGCTGCAAATATGTGGTTTTTTGCTGAAAACTGCACTAGAATGACATTGTGAAACTGCCACCGGTGATCTTGGCATCCGCTTCCCCTCGCCGGGCCGATTTATTGCGTCAGGTGATCCATGAGTTCCAGATCATGCCATCTTCGGCCCCTGAGTCGGCTCCCGAACATCTCTCTCCTCGTGAAATTTGCCTTCTCAATGCCCACCGCAAATCACGGGTGATTTCCAAGAGAATTCCCGATGCGCTGGTCATGGCTGCTGACACCCTGGTGTTTTTGGACTTGGAAGTTTTGGGAAAACCCAGCGATTTACAAGATGCTCACCGCATGTTGACCATGCTTCAGGGCCGCACCCACCAGGTGGTCACCGGGGTTTGCCTGCTGCATCTAAGGGCTCATCGCGAGGTGCTGTTCGCCGAGAGCACACTGGTGACATTCCTGCCCTTGGACTCAGGGCAAATTCAACATTACCTCTCCAAAATCAATCCCTTGGATAAGGCAGGAGCATACGCCATTCAAGACCATGGTGAATTGATTGTATCCGGCATTTCCGGATCCTATAGCAACGTGGTGGGTCTTCCTTTGGAGAGAGTCAGGGAAGAGATGGCTTTTTTTGAAATGTAATATTACCCATTTCCCGCGGTCTGCCATTCAGGCCATTCAGACCATGCGGGGACTTTGGTTTTTTGCAGCCCTGTCAAAGTACGCCAACCTAAATTGCTCTTTCGTCAATTCCTTGGCTGGGCAGTACATCAAAGGCGACCCAGTTCCTGCCAGAGATGGGCGCTCATGACCTGGCCTTTTTCAAAGCAATCTAAATCAAATTTTTCATTGGGCGAATGAGCATTGTCATCAGGCAGCCCCAGCCCCAGAAGCAGGGAATCGGCGCCAAGGCATTTTTTAAATTGATTTACGATGGGTATGGAACCCCCTTCACGCAGCAGAATGGGTTTGCGATGAAATGCCATTTCCAAAGCGCGTAAGGCTGCCTGAGCGGATGGGCTGTCCGGCTGAACCAGGTAGGCATCAGCGCCATGACCGGCTTCGATTTCCATTCGAACCGTGTCAGGGCAATTCTTTTTCAAATGGCGGAGGACCACTTTCCGAATTTGATCCGGCTTTTGGCCAGGCACTAGGCGGCATGTGATTTTGGCCCTTGCCCATGCAGGAACAATTGTTTTGCTGCCTTCCCCCTGGTAACCACTGGTGAGGCCGTTGATTTCAAAGGTCGGCCTGACACTGCGCCTTTCAGTGGCTGTATAACCTGGCTCACCAAAAAGCCTTGTCACACCCAGCATTTTTTTCAAATGCGAATCGCTGAGAGGGTATCGGGCAGATTGCCGACGTTCCGATCGAGTTAATGCATGGGCGCCGTCGTAAAATCCTGGAATCAGGATTTTGCCATGGTCATCCCGCACAGTGGCGAGCAACCGGGCTAAAGCCATGGCTGGGTTTTCAACCGCACCTCCAAAGCCGCCTGAATGCAAATCCCGCGCTGGGCCGTGCAGGGTGATTTCAAAGGCGATAATTCCCCTCAGGGCGCAGGTCAGGGCTGGATGATCCAAATCAGGCATTCCAGTATCCGAAACCACCACGGCGCGGCAGGCCAGCTCGCGGCGGTGTTTTTTTAAAAAAGAATCCAAGTGGGCGCTCCCCACCTCTTCCTCGCCTTCCAGGACAAAAGTGAGGTCGCAGGGTAGGGGGGTTTTGGTTTTCAAGTAGGCTTCCACCGCCTTGATATGGGCAAAGTTTTGACCCTTGTTATCCGTGGATCCCCGCGCAAAAATCTTCCGCCCCCTTTTTCTTGGCTCAAAAGGGGGGGAAACCCATAAATCCAGCGGCTCGACTGGCTGGACATCGTAATGGCCATAGACGATGAAGTGAGGCCGCCTCAAGTGCTCCCTGCGGGGTGTGCGAGCCACCACAATGGGGTGACCATCCGTGGCCACCAGTCTGGCGGTCATGCCGATTTCCTTGCAATGGCGCACCAACCACTCGGCACAATGCACCAAATCAGGTTTGTGCTTTGGCTGAGCGGATACGCTTGCAAACCGCAGGTATTCGTAAAGCTCCTCCAAAAACCGATCCTGATTGGCCTTTAGATATTTGAGTACTTCCTTCATTCAGCAGGCTCTCAATGTGCCTTGCTGGCAATCATTCCGCTATTTCGGGCATAATTGAACAATCCACCCGCATCCACCACGGGTCGAACATCCCCCAACGGCTTGAAATGGTATTGCCTACCGGTCAAGGCAGTTGTGACAGTTGCCGCATCCAGATCCACGCTTACAATTTCCCCGGTTTTGAGAACGTCACAGAGTCTTTCGGTGATTTCACATGGATACAACTCGCCAGTCGCCACGGAATTACGAAAAAAAATCCGGGCAAAACTTTCTGCAAGCACCACCCTTCCACCGGCGGACCCCAGCGCAATGGGTGCGTGTTCCCGGGAGCTCCCACATCCAAAATTCTTTCCAGCCACAATGATGGGGTAATCACTGTCCAATGCGCCCTCCTTGACATACCGAATGGGATATAATGACTCCGGCAACCCGGCAAGCGCATAGCTGCCCAGCTTCTCATATTCCTCGGCAATGGTCGGCACAAGGTTCAAGAACTGGGCGGAAATGATTTGATCCGTGTCAATGTTGTCCCGGACCACATAGACCGGCCCTTTGAAGACAGTTTGCTTCATGACTCCAATTTGGCTGGCTCCTGATTAATTTTCAACCAGAATCCAAAGGAATCCGATGCTATTTTTGCCGATTGTCCAGGATTCTTTGCCTCCCATCTTCATGATCCGTCTTCAGAACTGCCTTTTCGCCAGCGCCAAAGACAGACAACCACCACGCAGGCCGTCCACGAGGGCAAATCATCAGACAGAGGAAAAACATCCAACAAAAATGTGGGCAAAAACAACAGGTGAAATCCAATCAGCCGGCTGAGAACCAGCATTGCCAGCAGATCCAGACACTGGTCCCACCCGAACCATCCCAGTACGCCGCTGAAGAGCTGCAGGATATCCGTCATCAAAGCCACCCCCAATGCCATCATGGCACGCCTCAAGGTCAGCCTGGGGACATCCCTCCTGCCGCTGAGCCACTTGCTCATTTCAGCCAAGCCTCGGAAGAAAGGGTTCATCGTCGGGTTCAACACATGAAATCCAAACCAAACCACTTGCCCAGCCAAGGGCTGCTTCTATAATTAACCTGTGCTCGATATTAAACTAATCCGCGAAAAAACCAACCACGTTCGTGAGCGGCTGGCCAGTCGGGGTGCCAAAGACGAACAACTCCTGGATGGAATCCTCACCGCAGACGCCCAACGGCGTGAAACTTTGGCTGAACTGGAGTCCCTCAAATCCACACGAAATCGTGTTTC
>DAIDJC010000056.1 GCA_027451565.1 Limisphaerales bacterium
GTTGATGTCTCATCGGTGGGAGCTTAAATCCTTCGGGGGTGGCAGGCAACGCCGTTTTGAGGACCTTGAGGACCTGGGAGTCCTTGAGGAGCGACGGGCGAGTCGTACAGGCAAAGAGCCGGATTCGCATCCGGCTCTTAGTGGTGACGAGGTTTATACGCCTTCACCCAGGCGCTCAGAAGGGCAACGCAGCCAACTTGAGTCGCTGTCCGAGCTGCGCCGCAAGCAAAACCCCTATGCCAACCCTAAACGGACAGCGAAATTTTCCTCGATCCACTTAGATTCGATTTTAACTGTTTTAATATCCAAATCTTTTTGTTCCCAACCCGCTCGACTTCAGACACCGCCACCCTCCAAACACAACTGACATCCCCGAGTCACTATCCACTTTCCCAATCTCCCCGTGCCGCGATCCCCACCCCGATACGTCTAAAAACGGTTCTACTGATTAAAGACGCTTGCCGGTCTCAAAAGGTTCAAAAAAAAAACATTGAAAACCATTATTTTTAGAGGCGCTGCCCAATTCACAAAAGCGCCATGACAGCCTATTCGCTCCAATCATTCTGCCCGGCTGGCTGTTTCATCCGACCGCTCACACCGCACTTCAAAAAACCGCCCCACCACCAAACCTTGGCGTCAAAATCGAACACCGATACAATTCACCATTTGGTTACTTTTGTCAAACTCCGGGCAGATCTGTATAAATCCGCGAGGCGGAGCGGACCTTGATGACGCGGGCGAGCGGGGTGTTTCCATTCGGTGCCAGGGATGCCTGCAAGGCAGGGGTTTTTCCCGTTCCAGAGGCCAAAACCCACACCTGCCGGGCGGCGGCAATGGCTGCGAGGCTCAGGGAAAGCCTCATGGGCGGCGGTTTGGGAGAATCCGTGACCACAATGAACGCATCAGGGGATTGCCATAAATCCCTTGGGGTATTGGGGAAAAGAGAAGCCACATGCCCATCTTCGCCCATTCCAAGAAACACCCAGTCCAATTGCGACATTGCCCCGCCTGCGGCGGGCAGGACACTGGCCAGTTCGGCGCATGCCGCTGCAGCGGTTTCAGCCGGGTTTGCTTCTCCCCGCAACCGGTGAATGCAACGCGGCTGAATTTGGAGAGGTTTTAACAAAAGCTCATTGGCCAGTTTGAAATTGCTTTCAGCGTCTTCAGGAGGCACACAACGTTCATCCGCCCAAAAAAAGTGACAATTGCCCCAGTTCAAGGGTCTTTTGCGGGCGATGTCAACCACTTCATTGAAAAAGGTCTGGGTGATGCGCCCGCCTGAAAGCGCCACTCCCAAAGGCCTGTCCTGCTGGGATAAGAGCGCCAGTTCATCCAACCAATGCTGTGCGGCAGCACGAGCAAGGACTTGGGGCGAGGAGAAATGAATCAATTCATGGTTCATCGGAACAATCCTTTCCACTTATGTTTCAAAGACTCAAAACCAAGCAAAGTGGCTAGCCACCGCTGGATTCATCCAGCCGACAAAATTTGCCACCGTCACTGTATTTGCCACCCCCTCCAGAATAAATCAGGGGGCGATCAAATGAGGTTCGTGCCATTCGTGGCCGCTTTGGGCAAGCAAATCCTCTGCAGCGATGGGCCCCCAAGTGCCAGCAGCATAAAACTCCCGGTTGGTCAAGGGTTTGCCATCCCATGCACTGCGAATCGAATCCACAATTTGCCAGGCCGTCTCCACCTCGTCGCGGCGGATGAAAAGCGTCGCATCCCCTGAGATGGCCTCCAGAAGCAGACGCTCGTAGGCTTCCGGTGTATAGGCGCCAAACTCGGCATCGTAGCTGAAATGCATGCGCACAGGCCGCACACCCAGGCTCATGCCAGGCACTTTGCCGTTGAAATGCAGGGAAATCCCTTCATTAGGCTGCAGCCTCAGGGTCAACCCGTTCGCATCCAATTGATTGCCGCATTGGGCTGCAAAAAGAACATTCGGAGTCGGGCGAAATTGTATCCTCACTTCGCTCGCGCTCATGGGCAGGTTTTTGCCTGTTCGCAGGTAAAAAGGCACCCCGCTCCACCGCCAATTATCTATGAACAATTTCAAGGCCACAAAGGTTTCCACGTTGGAATTCAAATTCACCTTCGGCTCCTGGCGGTAGCCGGGTCTCGCCTGGCCATCCACCGAACCCGCAAAATACTGGCCTCGCACCACCTGCCGCGCCACGTCCGCCGGACTCAACGCACGTATGGATTTGAGCAGTTTCACCTTCTCGTTCCGCACCGATTCCGCCTCCAACGACACCGGCGGTTCCATCGCTATCAAGGATAAAACCTGCAGCATATGGTTTTGCACCATGTCCCGTATGGCACCGGCTTCCTCGTAATACCCGCCGCGGTCCCCAACCCCGAGCTTCTCACTCACCGTCAACTGCACATGATCCACCGAGTTCCGGTTCCAAAGCTGCTCAAAAATGGAATTGGAAAAGCGAAACATCAGGATATTTTGGACTGTCTCCTTTCCAAGGTAATGGTCAATGCGGAAAACCTGCTGTTCGTTGGCGAAGCGAGTGAGTTCCTGGTTCAGGGTCTCTGCCGAAGCCAGGTCGTGTCCAAACGGCTTTTCCACAATGATCCGGCCCGTTCCGACGTTGTTGGTTCCCTTTTGCAGCAGTTTGGCCAGGTGCAATTGTTCCGCAACCACGCCAAATTGACTGGGCTGGGTGGCCAGGTAAAACAGCAGGTTCTCCCTCAAAGCTGGCTTTTGAAACCCGCTCAGCTTCTGCTCCAGTCTCTGATAAGCGGCAGCGTCGGTCATATCCCCCACACAATAAAAAATGTTCTTGGAAAAGACCGACCAAACCTTGTCATCCACCGGTTTGGTGCGCGAAAATTTGGCGAGGTCGGCACGCAATTCCTGCCGCCATGATTCATCGGTTTTCTCCCGGCGCGCAAAGCCGACAATCCGAAAATCCGCCGGCATCTGTCCGTCTTTGCAGAGATGATAGAGCGCGGGAATGAGCTTGCGCGCGGTCAAGTCACCACTTGCGCCGAAAATGACGATGGAAAAAGGATCCAAGGTGGTGGCGCTTTCATTGACCACCGGCAACGCCTCCGAAGTGCTAGAACTATTCATGATCCAAATGATGCCCTACCCCGCGCATAAATCAATGGCGGTTTGAATTCAAAATCCAAGTTGGATCAATTGGATAAAGCCGCCCAGTTTGCATGGGGCACAAACCGATGGTTGAACCGGCGCGAGAGTGGAAAAAGGGCAGCCGGGACTCTAAATGGACATGGCTGCAAACCCGCCGTCCACCACCATTTCCGTGCCGGTGATGAAGCTGCCCGCATCCGAGGCCAGCAGCAAAGTGGCACCGATCAACTCATGCGCTTCGCCGAATCGTTTCATGGGAGTTTTGGCCATGATTTGTGCCACGCGTTCGGGGCTGAGAATCTTGCGGTTTTGCTCAGCCGGAAAGAAACCCGGAACCAGCACATTCACGCGCACGCCGGAGGCAGCCCACTCGCGGGCAAGGTTGAGGGAGAGGTTATGGACCGCAGCCTTGGAAGCCGAGTAGGTAAAGACCCTCGAAAGGGGCTTGAGACCGGAGGCGGATCCCAAGTTGATGATGCTACCGGATTTTTGAGCCAGCATGTGGGCTCCAAAAACCTGGCAACCGAGCATCAATCCCTTCAAGTTGACCGTCAAAATACGGTCGAATTCCTCCTCGGAGACATCCAGGAAAGGCGTGGCTGAGTTGACACCCGCCCCATTGACCAGCACGTCTGCGCGACCCCATCGGGCAAGAACCTCGGCTAGCAATTTTTGCAGGCTGGCGCGCGAGGTGGCATCACAGGCGAAGAAGGCACCCTCGCCACCGGCGGCGCGGATTCGCTCTAATCGGACACGGGCCTTGGTCTCATCCCTGCCGACCAGGGCCACCCTGGCACCGGCTGCGGCCAATCCTTCCGCCATGGCCCCGCACAATTCCCCGGTGCCGCCAATCACCACTGCCACGCGGTCTTTGAGGGAGAAAAGTTCAGCGCTTTTTTTCATTTTCATGGTCATGACTCACCTCTGCACCCGGGCGCTGCCACCGGCAAATGTTTTTTCCACCTCTTTGCGTGTCGCCATCGAGGTGTCGCCGGGCGTGGTGGACGCCAAGGCGCCATGGGCGGCCCCATAATCCACCGCTTTCTGGGCGTCATTGAATTCCAGAAAACCAAACTGCAGGCCGCTGGCAAAACTATCGCCACCGCCCACACGGTCCAGGATTTCCAGGCCGGGGTACTGTCGGCTTTCAAAAAAGCGGCCGTCATGCCACAAGATCGCGCTCCAATCATTCTGAGTGGCGGTGATCACACGGCGCAAGGTCGTGGCAGCCACCTTGAAATTAGGGTAGGTTTTGACCGCCGTCTCGATCATGGCCTTGAATGCATCGGTCTCAATCTGGCTTAAATTGTGGTCAGCACCCTTGACCTCAAAACCCAGGCTGGCGGTAAAATCCTCCTCGTTGCCAATCATCACGTCCACATACTTTGCGATTTCCCGGTTCACCTCCTGGGCCTTTTTCAAACCTCCGATGGATTTCCACAGGGAGGGACGGTAGTTCAAGTCGTAACTGACCACGACGCCATGCTGTTTGGCGGCCTTGACGGCCTCGATGGTTAAAGCTGCGGTGGTCTCGGATAAGGCGGCGAAAATGCCGCCGGTATGCAGCCAACGGGTGCCAAGCCGCCCGAAGAGGTGGTTCCAGTCAAAATCGCCGGGTTTCAACTGGGACGCCGCCGAGTTGCCGCGATCTGGCACGCCCACCGCACCGCGAATACCGAATCCCCGCTCGGTGAAGTTCAACCCATTGCGAATGCTCCTGCCGATGCCGTCATCCGGCCGCCATAAAATGAAATCCGTGCCCACGCCGCCCTGCATGATGAAATCCTCAATGAGATGGCCCACCTCATTATCCACCAAGGCGGTGCAGACCGCCGTTTTGTACCCGAAACATTTGCGCAAACCGCGAGAGGTGTTGTACTCGCCCCCGCCTTCCCAAGCGGTGAAATGACGGGCAGTTCGGATGCGGCCCTCGCCAGGATCCAGGCGCAGCATGATTTCGCCCAGCGAAATCTGGTCGAAGGCACAGGTTGATTTGTCGCGAAGTTGAATGGACATAGGGGATGGAATGTTTTGTGGTTAAGAAAGTTTGGAGTCGGGGTGGGTCCCGGGCATAATCACGAACAAATAGGCAGCAAGGCAGGTTTCACAGTTCAGAGGGTGACCGACTTGAAATCAGAAAGTTTCCAGGGCGTTTCCCCAATCTCCGCCGCCAGATGATTCAGTTCCTCGATTTCCGCCGGTTTGAAGAGGAGCCCTCCGTGCTTGCGGGACAAGCCAGCCCAATGGGCTTCCGGCTGGCCGGGCAGGAGGCATTTTTCATTTCCATGCCCCAGGATGTCTTCAATGACAGCCTTGACATTCTGCATCTGGGTGCGGCCTTTGACATAATTCCTGCCCTGCAAAGCTTCAGGATGGATGACTTGGAAGAAGAAGGTGGACCCGCGTTTTTCGCCTGAGTCGCCACGAGATGTTCCACGGATTTCAGGCAGTGAACCGCCAATCAAGCCTGCATACAACTCGTCAATCAGGCCGAGACCATAACCTTTATGTGCGCCAAACGGCAACAGGGCCACTGCGCGGCTGGGATCCACGGTGGGATTGCCTTCGCTGTCCACGGCACAACCGGGGGGCAATTGTTTTCCTTCCCGTTTGAACTGTTGAACCCGTCCCATGGCCACAGTGGAAGTGGCCCAATCTATGACGATGGGAAACCCTATGGCTTCCTGGGTGGGGAAAGCCCACGAATGGGGATTGGTGCCCATGGTGGGCGTGCGACCGCCGAATGGCACCACTTCAGAGGTGGCTGAAGTGCAGTTGGTATAGGCGAGATAACCCTTCAAGGCTGCATCCATGACATAACCACCGCCCCACAAGTAATGGGTGGCGTTGTCCACGCTGACCATGCCGACACCGTATTGATCGGCCAATTTCATGCAGGTGTCCATGGCTTGATAAGCCACAGCCTGACCCAGTTTGTTGTTTCCATTCCAGATCTCGGATGCGAGAAAACGAGAAGGCCACTTTTCAATTTTTGCCCCGGGTTTCCACCGTCCAACCTTGCTGCCGAATAATTCGTCCAAGTGCAATGCCTTGATGGCATTGTGGGTGCGGATGCCATGATGCGCCGCGCTGGCGCAAAACCTGGCGCCCGCCGCCGCCTCATCGGCATCATATCCCCGGTGCAGATAGGCTTGGGTCACCAGGCGATCGTGAATTTCTTTGGGAATAACGTGATAAACTTCAGGCATAAAAAATGAGCTGGATTGATGGGGTTACGTCTTTATTTGTTTTTCAAACAAACTTCCGCATCGGCACTGCGGGGTTCACCTGCGCCAGGGGCGGCTCGCCATTCATGGCCAATATCAGGTTTTTGACCGCAGCGGTGGCTTGGCGCACCACGCTTTCATAGGTGCGGGATCCCACATGCGGGGTCACGACCACGTTGGGTAACTTCAACAAAGGATGATCCGCAGGAGGCGGTTCCTGGTCCAGCACATCGGTTCCATACCCGCCCACATGTCCGGATTTCAAAGCAGCCACCAAGTCCGGCGTGTTTACGATCTCGCCTCGGGCACAGTTTAAAATCAAAACCCCTTTTTTCATCATGGCCAGGCTGCGGGCATTGATGAGGTCCCGCGTCTCGGGAGTAAGGTTGGTGTGAAGGGACAGATAATCACTCACGGCAAAAACGTCATCCAATTGAGCAGCGGCCTCAACGCTGTGTTCGCGCAGGAATGCCTGGTCTGTGCTGCGGTCATAAGCCACCACTCGCATGCCAAAAGCCCTGGCACGAATGGCCACCTCTCGGCCAATCCTACCCAAGCCAATGATTCCCAATGTTTTTCCCAATAACTCGTGACCGGTTTTCCGTTTCCAACCGCCGGACCGGGTGGAATCGGTGTGAAAAAGGAAATTCTTTTCCAAAGCCAGCAATAATAGAAAATTATGCTCCGCCACCGTGGTATGGTTTACTCCAGGCGTGAAAAGCAGCGGAATCCCAAACTCGGTGCAGGCTGCCACGTCAATTTTGTCCACCCCAATGCCATATTTGCTCAATACTTTGAGTTTAGGGCGGGCTTTTTCGAGCACTTTACGCGTAATGGCATCATCCCCACACACATATCCATCCACATCACCCACCAGCGCCAGCGTATCAGCCTCATTTAAAGGCCCGCGTGCAGAAATGATTTCCCACCCTGTTTTCTTTAATAAATCATGGTGTTCTCCGGGCGTGTCTTGAAACGAGGTGGTGGTCAGTAAAATTTTCATGAACGAGCGATGCTATGAAATGAAAAGCCCCGATGCAAATATCGGGGCCGACAAAAAATTGCAGTGTTCTTTGATTTTTCTGCAGTCGCTTTCACCCCATGCCAAACGGTGAATGGGCGATCATGGCCAATTGACGCTCGGCTTGGGGAGTCAAACCTGTGAAAATCATGCTGACGTGGTAACCAGAATGGCGATTGCCGGTGCAGGCGATAATCACGCCGTGGCACGTCACTTTATAATCACTTTCGGGCGATTGAAGCGTCACGGTCATTTCCGACCATTCACTGAAACCCGTTGGGCTCCTGAACTCGATGCCATTCTTGTGGATGGATACCGTGTGAGCGGATAATTCCAACCGGGTCTGGCGAGCTTCCACTGTCACCGAGGGATCAAACCCGCCATCACCGACGAATTTTTTTGCACTCATAATCTGATATACATTCTTCCGGGAATAATCTAACACGCGAATGGAATTCGTCAAATGCCGAGCCCATCCAAATTTTGACCTTTACCATTCAATCACCGCCGCGCCCCAGGTCAATCCTGCGCCAAAAACGACAAGGAGGATAAGGTCTCCGCGGTGAATTCGTCCGGAGGCCACCGCCTCATCCAGCGCAATGGCGACTGATGCGGCGGAGGTGTTGCCATATTTATGAAGGTTTACAAACAACTGCTCCTCAGTGGTTCCGAGCCTTTCTCCAACAGCGCTGATGATTCGCTGGTTGGCTTGGTGGGGGATCACGCACTTGATTTTGGAAATATCCACCTCACAGCGGCGCATGGCCTCGTTGGCGGCGGAGACCATGGCATTAACGGCATTTTTGAAGGTTTCCTTTCCATCCATCCGCAAAAAGTGAAGACCTTGGGCAACCGATTCCGGGGTGGCAGGACAGGCGCTGCCTCCGCCGGGCATGGACAATAAATCGGCCTTGTTTCCATCCGAACCCATGACTGCGGTGAGCAAACCGTGCGATTGGGGCCGGTTTTGCAAAATGGCAGCCCCGGCTCCATCGCCAAAAAGCACGCAGGTGTTGCGATCCTTCCAATTGACGATGGATGAAAGTTTTTCCGCCCCGATGACCAACACCGTTTCATAGGTGCGCGAGGCGATGAACTGCATGCCGATCTCGAGGGCAAAAATAAAGCCCGAACAGGCTGCCTCGATATCAAATGCCGCAGCACGTCCTGCCCCCAGCTTGCGCTGCACCAGGCAGGCGGTGGATGGAAAGGGCATGTCCGGGGTGAGGGTGGCCACGATAATGAGGTCTATTTGCTCGGGGGTGACTCGGGCCATTTTCATGGCATTCCGGGCTGCATGGGTGGCCAGGTCCGAGGTAAACTCGTTGGCTGCGGCTATGCGCCGTTCCTTGATACCCGTGCGGGTCGTGATCCACTCATCCGTGGTTTCCACCATTTTTTCCAAGTCAGCATTGGTCAGAATCTTTTCTGGAACATGGTGGCCCACACCCGTGATGGAGCAGGTTCGACTCAAAAAATCATGGGCAGCACGCGGGTTTTTCATCAAGCAATCTCCTTCAGCCGCAGGTTGGCAGCGGCAATGTCACGGGCAATGATTTGTCCGATCTGGTTTTGGAGCGTTTGGGCAGTCACCCGAATGGCACTGGCGATTGCCCGTTCACGCGCCGAGGCATGGGCCTTGAAAACCAAGCCATTGAAACCCAACAGGGGAGCTCCTCCATAGACCTCCGGGTCCATTCTACGACGAATGGCATGGAAAGCGTCTCGCGCGAGCAACGCGCCCAATTGCCTCTTGGTGTTTTTGGTCAATTCACGCTTCAACATGGAAAACATGGCCACCGCCAGGCTCTCGGAGGTTTTCAAAACAATGTTGCCCACGAAACCATCGCATACCACCACATCCACGTGGTCCTTGAATAAGTCATGCCCCTCCACGTTGCCAATGAAATTCAAATCCAAGCTTTTGCACAACTTGAAGGCTGCCAGGGTCAGTTCGTTTCCCTTGGAATCCTCTGTGCCGTTGCTCAGGATGCCCACACGGGGACTCCTTCGCTTCAACACTTCTCGGGAATAGACATTGCCCATCACCGCAAACTGGGCCAGATGCATGGGCTTGCATTCCACGTTGGCGCCGGCGTCCAGCAACACAAATTCGTTTCCCTGCCGGGGAATGACCGTGGCAATGCAACCCCTGTCCACCCCCTCGATCCGCCCCACTTTGAAAGTGGCGGCGGCAAAAATCCCCGCCGTGTTGCCCAAGGAAACCAAGGCATCAGCCTTGCCCTCCCGTACCAGATCAGCAGCCCTTGATATGGAGGAATCCTTCTTTTTGCGCAACGCCTGAATGGGCTGTTCCTCCTCCATTTCAATGACTTCGGAGGCATCCACAACCCTCAGGCGATGATCGCGAAAACCCCTCGCCGGGAGGGCGGCCTGAATGGCGGCACGGTTGCCCACCAAGTAAAGCGTAGTTATTTGCTTCACTTCCTCCAACGCACGCTTCACTCCGGCAATGACCACTCCACACCCATGGTCACTCCCCATCGCATCCACCGCGATTCGCATTGTCTCAATGTCAGTGCCCCAGCCAGTCAGGCCAGCAAGGCATCAACCGAATCAGGGCGTCGAAGAGATGGTCAGTACCTGCCGACCGCGATAAAACCCACAGGCCGGACAAACCCGGTGCGGTACATAAGGCGCGTCACATTGTGGACACTTGCTCAGTTGGGGGAGTTTGAGCACGCTGTTGTAAGCCCGACGCATACGTTGGCGGCTTGTTGATGGTTTTCGTTTTGGAACACCCATATTCTTTAGTTCAAATTAAAGTTTTAATTTATCCAGACCCGTCCATACATCCGAACCGGCCTGCGGCTTAGGACTCTCGCCCGACCCTGACCGTCGTTCGCCCCCGCGCTCACTGCTTTTTTTCAACCCCGGGCATTCGGGTCGGCACAACGGATGTTGTGGAAATTCAAGCAGCATATCCTCCCGCACAAATGGAGTCAAGTCCAGCAAATCGTTGCAAAGGCTTACTTTGTCCTCTCCTTCCAAAGGTAGCAACACAGCCCAATTGGGCAAATGCACTCCGAACTGGAAGGGTCTCAGGCACCGGGCACATTCACAATCCAACACAAGACGCAAAACACCTTGAACAAGAATGGATTCCTCCATTTTTTCCAGTCGGAGATCGTATTCCAGAGGCCTTTCCGCCCGGATCAATTCATCCTGTAAATCCAAGCACAACTCAGACACGGGCAGTTCTCCTTTCAAAAGAACTTCCCTTTCTTCCAAGTGCCTCACGTTTGCGGTCAATGGCATGGTGATTTTCGAAACCTCCCCTGGCGGCGCCAGAGCGATTTGCGTTTATTTATTATACCGATTGGAACTTACGCCGCAATGCTGCTTGCACATTCGGACGCACAAAACCGCTCACGTCGCCACCCAAATGGGCGATTTCCTTGACAATACGGGAACTCAAAAAGGTGTAGGTATCCTTGGGCATCATGAAGATGGTTTCTATTCTTTCGTTCAACTTGCGATTCATCAGTGCAAGTTGAAATTCGAATTCAAAGTCGGATACAGCTCTTAATCCACGGACAATGGCTTGAGCCTGTTTGTGTTCCACATAATCCACCAGCAATCCTTCAAAAGTGTCCGCCTCCACGTTGCCCAACTCCGCCACCTCCTGGCGCACCAACTCGAGGCGTTCCTGATGACTGAACAGCGGTTTTTTTCCCTCATTCCGTGCCACAGCCACAATTACACGGTCGAAAAGTTTCGCCGCGCGCTGCACCACGTCCAAGTGTCCATTTGTGAGTGGATCAAAACTTCCCGGATAAATGGCAGTTCTCATGGGCTTAGTGATTTAGTTGGGAATCCCAACCATACAAATCACCTTAATGCCAATTTCTCAAAAGAAAACCTATTTATTGTTCCACGGCACCTCGTAAACCCTGACTGTTTCACGGAAACCCTTCACTTTTTCCGGGGCCAATTCATGACACTGCCGCGCCAGTTCGGGATCCTCCGCCAGCAAATGTTCAAATGTGGCTTGGCTGACAATGATTCTTCCGCTTCCGGACACGCCCTCCAGACGGCTGGCCAAATTGACCTCCCGCCCGAACACGGTGTAATTGAAACCATGATCATCGGAACCCATCAATCCCACAGTAACCCGGCCCGTGTTGATCCCTGTGCCCAAATGCAGAGGCACATGCAATGGCCGCGGTGGCAACCCGGCATCCTTTCGCTTGTGGTTCTCCTCCAGCAATGATGGGTTTTGGGCCAGTCGGTTTACATTTAACTGGTGGATAGCCCTCTGGGCGTCTATGGCGGCCTTCACTGAGGCCAGCGAATGCCGTGGAGTTTCTGCCGGGGCATTCCAAAACGCCATCACACAATCGCCAATATATTTATCCAGGGTGCCACCATGGCGCTTGACCGCCTCAGCCACCGTGGCCAGATACAAATTCACCGTCTCCAATGTTTCCCGCGCCGAATCTTCCACATGCCGCTCGGCCTCAGACTGTTCCATTTGATGGCTTTGCAGAAACGCGGACACTTCCTGCTGCGCCTGATCTGTAAATGCGGTGAATCCCCGCACATCTGCAAACAATACCGTCACTTCACGGTACGATCCGCCCAAGGCCAGCCGTTTGGCCGAGAGCAATTCATTGACAATTCCCGGCGAAACCAGCTTGGAAAAAATGGATTTCACCCTCCGCTTATCTTGTTCCTCAAACAATACCAAATGCACCAGCAACGCTCCGTGCATGGCCAGCACCGCTCCGCCAATGGGATAAACCACCGGAATCCACACTCGCTGGTGGATAAAGAATTCCAACGATGCAACCGCATAGGCCACACCCAGCAATAACACAAACAAACTGGCCAACACAGCGCGCATTTCCCATGTGATCAACGCCGTAAGAACCCCTAAAACCAATATAATCCCACATTCATCTGCCAAACCAACCCGCCGGATGAAATGGTTCGTGATGATGGAATTGGCCACATTCCAGTGTTTGCTCACCAGCAAAGTGTCGTTTTCCAGCGACGTCGCTCCGCGATCTGTCAGGTCATTGCCCTGGGCGGCGGATCCCACCACCACCAAACTGTTGCGAAACGTATTGGGTAAATCATTTGTATCGCCAGATAGCCGGTTAATATCTTCCTTCAGCACATCCTCCACGGGTTCCCTGGTCAGGCAAACTCCATTGGGTCTGATTCTCCAGTCTATGTAAAAATGCCCTGCTGAATCCACTGGCAGCACTCTCTCTAATCCATCTTTGCCGCGAAGAATCACACGTCCATGGGCTAAATCCAACTCGGCATGGGCCAAATCCAAGCCCAAATCCAAGGCTCCCATCACGACACCCATGTCCCAAATCAGGACGTAAGGCTTATCAAATCTTTTCCAACCTTGTGGTAAAGTTTCCCCCACAAAACCTTCAAGGTCAAAGTTGCCATCTTTATCCAAAGGTACCACCACCTTTTTGCCTCCAGTCGCGTAAAGAGTAATGTGATCGGGGGTAATTTCCGACTTTTCCAGATTAATTCCAAAATCCTTTGCGGCGCTTTTAAAGGCTGGATGCCATTCCCGGTTGAAAATTTTTACCCGTCTCAAGACGCCATCTGAGTCCTTGTCGGTTGAAATATCGCCTAATGCGAGACAATTAGTTTTGAAAAGATCCGGAGGTGTCACCTGGGGTGTTGCCGCCAGCAACACATTCCCTGCCTGGCGCATTTTGTCAGCAAAGAATTGATCCGATTCCACGGTGGTCACACCATCGGCCATCACCACCGGTGGATGATCAGGGCGGAGTTCTCCAAAAAGCACGTCAAAAGCCACGCATTTGGCACCTTCGGCGGATAATTCCTCCACCAATCTGCCGTAAACTTGCCTGGGCCAATACAGACCATATGGGCGCCCCAGCAAACCATGACGAATGGCCTCAATACTTGAGTCTTCCATGGCCACAAACGCCAGGTTGGTGGCCGTGGTTTCAGACACTTTGGAAGCTTCCCTAACCCTCCAATCGTAGGTCTTGCACTCTAACTCATCAAAAAAGACCGGGTTCCACCATTGAATTGCGCAAACACCTGCCAAAACAAAAACCGCCAGGGCAATCGCAGCCGGTCTGGGAATTTTGAATTGCACGTTGTTGTTTTAAACAAAAAAACCGACGCAACTCAGGGTCGCGTCGGTTTTGTAATGGAAATTCTTTCAATCGACCGGGGACTTGCTTGGAGACTTGTACCC
>DAIDJC010000057.1 GCA_027451565.1 Limisphaerales bacterium
TCATCCGCCGCTCCCGCCAAGACCGCAAAAACCACCCAAAAGCCAATGTTCCTTGAAATTTAGATGCGTCTGCCCTGCCGCAGAGAGCCCAGGGGCTTGCGAAGCTTTCGGATTGTCTTATAATGTGACAATCCATGAGTGACGTCACGTTGATTTTGAGGTCAATCGGGCGGGGTGAGAAGCAAGCCTCTGAAGAGTTGTTGCCGTTGGTTTACGATGAACTGAGGCGGTTGGCCACCATTCGGATGGCCCAGCAGGCTGCCGGGCACACTTTGCAGCCCACAGCCTTGGTTCATGAAGCTTGGATGCGTTTGGTGGAAGATGGTGCGCGGTCCTGGGAGAATCGAGCGCACTTTTTTGGGGCCGCCTCCGAGGCCATGCGCAGAATTTTGGTGGATACGGCCCGTCGCAAGGCGCGGCTCAAGCGCGGCGGAGGCATGGAAAGGTTGAATCTGGATGCGGTCGAAATTGCGCAGAGCACTCCAGATGAGGATATTCTTTTGATAGACGAAGCATTGGAGCATCTGGAAAAGCTGGATGAAGAGCGCGCTAGGGTGGTGGTGCTCAAGTTTTTCGGAGGGTTGACCAATGCCGAGGTCGGCCAAAATTTGGGAATTGGGGAGCGAACGGTGGATCGTCACTGGTCCTTTGCAAAAGCCTGGCTTTTGCGATGGATACGGGCACGTCACTGATGGATTTGCCGCTCGCATCATTTAGTGGCGGGTTTTTGCCCTTTAAAGGCGTATGAAAGTCTGGGGACAGTGAAAATGGACGTCAGCCTTCATCGTGAGGAATCATTGTTTTGCGCCGCCTTGGAGATTGGGGATCCCGGGTTGCGGGCGGCGTTTTTGGACCGGGAATGCGCCGGGGATTCCGCGTTGCGCGAGGCTGTGGAAGAATTGCTTCAGGCACAAGCCGGAGCGAATGAATTTTTTGCCAATGTCAGCATGTCCTTGATGCCGCCTTCGGATGAGGCCATGGACCTCTCCACCCCGATGGAGACTTCAGATATCGGACAGGCATCCCAGAACATTGGTCCCTATAAGTTGCTGCAGAGACTGGGTGAGGGAGGCTGCGGTGTCGTGTACATGGCGGAACAGGAAAAGCCGGTGCGACGCCGGGTAGCGCTTAAAATCATCAAACTGGGGATGGACACCAAAAATGTCATCGCCCGTTTTGAGGCCGAGCGGCAGGCCCTGGCAATGATGGATCATCCCAACATTGCCCGGGTTCTGGATGCCGGGGCCACTGAATCGGGCAGACCCTACTTTGTCATGGAATTGGTGCGCGGGGTGAAAATCACGGACTTTTGCGATCAGCGCGAGATGGACACCCCGCAGCGTCTGAAGCTGTTCATCCATGTGTGCCAGGCCATCCAGCACGCCCACCAAAAAGGCATCATCCATCGAGACATCAAGCCTTCGAATATTCTCGTGACCATGCTGGATGGCGTGCCGGTGCCCAAAGTGATAGATTTTGGAATAGCGAAGGCGACAGAGGGCAGGCTGACGGATAATACTATTTTTACCGCCTATGAGCAATTCATAGGAACGCCGGCCTATATGAGCCCGGAACAGGCGGAAATGAGCGCGATGGACGTGGATACACGAAGCGACATTTACAGCCTGGGGGTGCTGCTGTATGAACTGCTGACGGGAAGACCGCCCTTTGAAACCAAAGAACTTCTGCGGGACGGTGTGGCAGGCATGCGCAACACCCTGCGCGAGCGGGAACCCCAAAGGCCCTCGCATATTGTGACCACCATGCAGGGCCGGGCGCTGACCCAACTGGCGCATTCACGCCATTCAGAGCCATTTAAAATCATCACCCAGTTGCGCGGGGACCTGGATTGGATTGTCTTGCGCGCCCTGGAGAAAAACCGGGCTCGAAGGTATGAGACCGCGAATGGCCTGGCCATGGATATCCAGCGCTATTTGGATGACGAGCCCATCGTTGCGCGGCCTCCGAGCCGGCTTTATCGCCTGGAAAAACTGGTGCGCCGCAACCGGGTGGTCTTTGTATCGGGAATCATCGTCATGGCGGTGTTGGTCATTGGCTTGGTGGTTTCCACCAGGCTCATGTTCAAGGAGAGGCAGGCCCGGCAGCGCGCCGAAGCAGCCGAGAAACAGGAAAGCCTTTTGCGGAAGGAGGCTGAGGACCGGGAAAAAGTCACCAAGGCCGCCTTTTTGATTAATCTTGGAAGAAACCAGGAAGCCGATGACATGGTTGAGAATATCTTGAAAATTCAGCCTTCGTTGGAGGCTGAGAACGTGTTGCGCACCCTTGGTTCCTGGCATGCCCTGAATGGCCGGTGGGATCGTGCGGCAAATCGTTTCACCCTGCTTTTGCAGGCCGATCAAAGCGACCGATCCTTGATGATTAGTTCAGATCTGCTGCTGGCCGGCCCGATTCAAATTGAACGGGGCGACCAGCAGGGCTACGAGCATTTTCGCAAGGCCGCCATTGCCCGTTTCAAGGGCACATCGAATCCCATAGACGCGGAACGCACTCTCAAAATCAGCCTCCTTCTTCCTGCAGATGCGGGCATCATGAAATCGCTCGATAGTTTTAACGATGTTGCCGTGAGCTCTTTTGCTCACGAAAAAGAGGACGTTATCATGACCCCCTGGAGGTACGTCTCCGTGGCTTTGATGGCCTATCGGCAGGATGATGTGCCCAATTCGATTTACTGGTGCCAGAAATGCCTGGCTTACCCCATGAGCAACGTTGCCCGAAACGCCACGGCTCATGTCATTCTGGCGATGGCCTTTTTCAAGGAGGGCAAATTCGATTCTGCCAACTCAGAGCTGACGCAGGGCCGTAACATGATCAACAGCGCCTTTGTGGAGGGCTTGCCTGAGGGGAATGGCCTCAATGGTTGGTGGTATGACTGGCTTTTTGCCCGCATCCTGCTGCGCGAGGCGGATGGATTGATTCAAAACCAGCCAGCCAGCACAAAATAAGGAAGGCAGGCTTTGGTAGTCCATTCATGAGTCGCAGAGGCATAAAATGACCGATTCGTATTTCAAATGAAAAATAAATGGATGGCGATGGTTATTTGGGCGGGGTTTTTGGCGCAGGCCGGGCTTCATGCGGCGACCCTGACCCTGACGGCGCAAGAGCCCACGCCTGGAGCCGATGATGTGGGTAATTTTTCAGGGGCCACCCACGATGGGGCCAATGTCACTGACGGAGGCGTGTATGCAGATGGCCCGGCCAATGACGCGTTCACTTATGTTGCAGCAGACAGGGCGAGCCAGGGACAGACATTCACCACCGGCGCCAGTGCCAATGGTTATTTCCTGTCCAGCGTTTGGCTGAGGCACGTGGGTTACATCAACAACACTGCTCTCACCTGGTGGGAGATGAACAGTGGGGTGACTCTGACGGTGCGGGTGACGGATCCCGCCTTGGCCGGGAAAGAGGGTTTCGCGTTGGATGTGGATGCCTACACCACCACGGGCAACGAGGGATGGGCTGGAGGATTCAATTCAACCAATGGTGACGGCCTGTGGGTGGAGATCAAGCTGTCCAAGCCGGTGTGGCTGGCTCCAAACAAAACCTATGGCTTTGATGTCACCAGTTCCGCCTCGGGCGCCTTTTTTGAATGGCTGGGCACATCTAACAATGTGTATGTGGGCGGAAGCGCTTACAACGGAAGCACGGCGGGGGCGCCGGACAACACATTGAACCCGCTCGTTGGGGACCGTGTTTTTCTGGTTTCCCTGTCATCCGCCTCCCAGCCTCCAGCGCCATTCAATCCCCTGGTGGCGGTTCCATTTGACCTTACCAATGTCAGCCTTCTCTCAAGCCAATTCCAAACAAACATGATGGTGGACGAGGCTTATCTTTTGAGCCTTAATCCAGATAGTTTGCTGTATAATTACCGGTCCAACGTGGGGCTATCCACCAGCAATGCGCCACCTTTGGGCGGGTGGGAGGCCCCCGGTTTCACCCTTTGCAGCGGCCATTTTATCGGACATTATCTCTCTGCCTGTTCGCAGTTGTATGCCAGCACCGGGGATCCCAGGTTGAAAGCAAGAACAGATTATCTTGTATCCCAACTTGCGCAGTGTCAGGCCAAATCCGCCACGGCGGGTTTCAACCCGGGTTACCTCGCCGCGTTTCCGGAATATTACATCACCGATGTGATCAACGGGTCGCAAAACGGGTATTTTTCCGTGCCCTGGTACACCATTCACAAGGTCATGGCTGGTTTGCTGGACACGTATCAACACACGGGCAATGTCCAGGCGCTGACTGTGGTCACCAACATGGCCAACTGGGTCTTTGCCCGAATCAGTCCGCTGGGCCCCAACCAAATTCAAGCCATGTTGAACTACCGCGAATATGGCGGCATGAACGAGGTGCTGGCCAACCTGTATGCTGTAACCGGTAATTCGAACGACCTGCTGCTCGCCTCCGATTTCGACAAGCAATCCCTGTTTGTGCCGCTTGCAGGCGGACAGGACGTTCTGAACGGACTCCATGACAACACCCAGATTCCTGAAATCATTGGAGCGGCGCGGGAATACGAGTTGACCGGCGCCCCGTCCTACCTGTCCTTATCTCAATTCTTCTGGAGCGACGTTGCGTACAACCGCACCTATGTCATTGGCGGAAGCGGGGACAGCGAGCATTTTTTTCCGACCAATGATTTTCCGGCGCATGTGGACCCTGAGACCTGCGAGACCTGCTGCACCTATAACATCCTGAAACTCACCCGGCATTTGTTCGAGTGGGCGCCCTCTGCGGCCGCCATGGATTTTTACGAGCGCGGACTTTATAACCAAATCCTGGGATCGCAGGAGGGCCTGGAGGGCATGATGACGTATTTCGTTTCATTGGAGCCGGGCCATTTCAAGACTTATTCCACCCCCACCAATTCCTTTTGGTGCTGCGATGGCACCGGGGTGGAAAACCATTCCAAGTATGGCGACACCATTTATTTTCAGGGGACCAATTCGCTCTACTGGAATCTCTTCATTCCCTCGCGCTTAAACTGGCCGGAGAAGGGTCTGACCGCAGTGCAAACCACCGCGTTTCCAATGGAAGACACCTCTGAATTGACTTTCCAATGCACAAATCCGGTGCCTTTGACGTTGTATATCCGTTATCCCTCCTGGGCCCAGTCTGGCATGTCAGTCAGGATCAATGGAGCAATGCAGGTCATTACCAACCTTCCTGGAAGCTATGTGGGCATTAGCCGTGAGTGGCAAGACAATGACCAGGTGCAAATCACCCTGCCTATGACGTTGCGTGCCGAGGCCCTGCAGGACGCTACCAACACGGTGGCATTATTTTACGGGCCGATTCTTTTGGCCGGGGAATTGGGAACCAACGGGATGCCGGCAAGCGATTTTGCGGCTGGCCAGCTTGACCTTGTAAACACGCCCATTCCACCCGCGACGGTGCCATTCATCGTGGCAGATGACATTTCATCCTTTCTGAGCAACACGGTTCCAGCACCGGGAAGCCCATTGACTTTTCAGACCAGGGGGCTGGGCCAGCCCCGGGATGTGACGCTGATACCTTTTTATCAGTTACAGCACCAGCGTTATTCAGTTTATTGGAACCTTACGACGCCAGCCCAATGGCAGCAATTTGCCAATTCCAATGCCGTGGCCGAGGCGACTTTGATTGATCAGGTCGCAATCGGCAACGCCGCCTCCGAGGCTGCCCACGACCTGCTGGCCACCAACAGCAACACCGGCGCATTTGGAGGACTGAACTGGCGCGACGCCAATGAGAACCTCTCCTCCACCGGAGCCTTCGGCTACACCATGGCCGTCCAACCGGATGCGACCAATGAGCTGGCTTGCACCTTTTGGGGCAGTGACAGTGGAGCCCGGGTCTTTGACATACTTGTGCAAGGCTCTGTGATTGCCACCGAGACCCTCACCAATGATGACCCAGGAGTGTTTTTTACGGTTCGCTATCCCATACCCTACAACCTTACCCTTGGGCAAACAAACGTCACTGTTTTGTTTGAAGCCCACCCGGGCACCATGGCGGGAGGGGTGTTTGGACTGCAAACCGTTTCGGCTATAAACCCAGGCGTGTTTGAGGGGATTGGAATGACGATTGCCAAAAACCAGATACTGGGATCCGCAACCCAAGCGGCCAGCGTGGTGGACGATTTCCAAAACCTGACCAACCACCCGATTAATTTGAGCCCTTGGCTGGCGCTGGTTTCCAGTGATACCAATGTGATTACCATTGGTCCAAACAACCAATTGATCACAGTCGGCCCAGGCAAAGCCATCATTACCGCCAATTACCTGGGCCGCTCCACCTCGCAAGTGGTGACTGTATTGGCAGCCTCCCTTAAAATTTCCATGGTTGGGACCAACGCCATGATTCGCTGGCCCAGTAATTCGGCCAGCCTTGAATCTACTCCAAGCCTGGGCCGGGCCGCCGCCTGGGCGCCGGTTGCAGGCCAGATTGCCTCCACCAATGGCTTCAACGGCCTTGCCACGCCGGTGTCAAACTCGGCCAGGTTCTTTCGTTTGCGATATTGAATGAATCCACATGCCGTGATTGGATTTGTTCAAAACGCATGCTGACCAAGAGATAAGCGTCTTCAATGGCGGCTCAAATAATTGCGGCATTTTTCATGTTGCCATTGACCTTGAACTTTTTGTGAGGTTGAATGGCCAGCGTTAAATATTTTACGCCCATGGAATTAAATCATTTATCAAATGCATCCCGGTTCAGCCATGTTGTTGTGTTTTGGACTGATCCGGCCCAGCCGGGCGCTGCGGATGAATTGATGGCCGGAGCCCGAAAGTATCTTCAACCCATTCCTGGCATCCAGTTTTTTCATGTTGGGAAAATGGTTGGCAGCCAGCGCCCGGTGGTGGACCAGACCTATCAGGTGGCGTTAAATACGGTTTTTGCCAGCAAACAGGCGCAGGATGACTACCAGGTGCATCCTTTGCACCTGGAGTTTGTGGCGCGATGCGTCAAGCCTTTGGTCAAGCGCGTTTTGGTTTACGATTTTGCCTGAGCGTTGGGCACCAGTTCCTGCAGGCGATGGCGGATTTCACTCAGGCGCGGAGGTTTGGCCAGGACGGCATCCACGGGCTGGTTTTTGTCCTCACTGATGAAATCACCCCAGCCGGTGAGCATGAACACCGGCAGGTCCGGGTATTCCTTTTTCAACGCTTGGGCCACCTCGCGCCCATCCATGTGCGGCATTCCCAGGTCCGTGATGACCACGTCAAATGGCTTTCCATGCGAACGGGCTTTTTCAAATGCCCCTATCCCCAACTCGCCGCTCTCGGCCGTCTCCACATCGTGCCCGTCATGTTGAAGCATTTCCTGCATCAGCCTCCGAATGGTGGTCTCATCGTCAATACACAGGATGCGCAGGGGGGAGGGTTTGGCGGAGGATTCCATCCGGGGAGCCGATTGGGAGGGTTTTTTCGACAGGGGAAAAAGGAGTCGCATGGTGGTACCCCGGCCTGGGGCGCTATCCACATCAATATGTCCTTCATGCCTTTCCATGATGCCGTAAACCATCGCCAGCCCCAGTCCGGTTCCTCGCTTGCCCTTGGTTGAGAAAAATGGTTCCAGGCAACGTTTGCGGGTGGATTCATCCATGCCTATCCCCGTGTCGGATACCTCCAGTATCACCCTGTCAGACCCCATTCGTGTGCGTACATGCAAGCTTCCGCCCGAAGGCATGGCATCCACGGCGTTTAACAACAGGTTGGTGAGGGCCTCGCGCACCTCGCTTTGGATGCCGCAAATCATGGGCAGATCCTGCGCCAGGTCTTTATCCATTTCAATCATCACCCCGCGCCGTTGGGGCAGGTCGCGCCATTTGGGACGGGTCATGTCCACCACCTGGTTCACCACGCCATTCAAATCCAGTGGCATGAGGGCCTCATCCTCGTGGCGGAGCCGGTAAAATTCCTTCAAGCCCGCAACGATGTGGGAAATATCCTCCCCGGCGGTCTTGATATAGCTTAAATATTTTCTGCCGTCAGCGCTCAGGGCTGTTTCCATTCGCAACAAAAGGTCGGAGAAACCCACGATGGGCGACAGGGCGTTGTTGATGTCATGGGCTATGCCGCTGGCCATTTGGCCCAGAGCCTTGAGGCGCTCGTGCTGCATCACCGTTTGCTGGGTCTGGTGCAGTTCCTGGTAGGCGGTTTGCAAATCCTGGTAAAGTTGGGCCTGACGCACGGCCAGAGCCACATGCGTGCTCAGGCTTTGCAGAAATTCAAGGTCTCCCGAATTGAATCCATTCCGCTCTTTTCGCAGGAATAAAAGCAACCCCAGCAGCCGGCCATCCAGGTGCAAAGGAACTGCCAGCAGCGATTGGTTTCCCGCCTCCGCCAATGCCCTGGCCAAAGGCGCCGGACTGGCCGTCACATCGGCCAGGTAAACGGTCTCGCCATTCAGGCAGGGGTCAAAAGGCGAGTCTGCCCATTCCATTCCTGCCAGGATGGGGACATGGCGGGGCAGTTCCGCGGATTTCACATCGCACGCCATTTGTTTCAAGCGCCCGGATCCCTCCGCATACCAGTAGGCGCTGCTGAAATCCATGGGCAGGTTCACCGCCAGTTTCTGCAACACCACCAGCACGATGCTCTCGGCATGTTGCCGCGCAGCCACGGCCATGGTGATTTGGTTGAGCAGGCTGATTCGGTCCAATTGTTGCTGAAGGTCTGCCGTGCGTTCTGCCACTCGGCGCTCCAGCATCTCATTCGCGCCATTCAATGCCCGGTCCCGCTCCTGGATTTGCGCCAGCATCTCATTGAATCCTTCCACCAAATCCCCCATCTCATCGTCTGCCTGTCTCACCGCCCTCACGGAATAGTTTTTGGCCGTGGTCACACCCTGCATGGTATGGATCAAATGCGACACGGACCGCAGAATGTAGCGCTGCAGCCTGGAGGCGAGCAGATAGGCGGTCATCAGGGATCCGCATACAAAAACCAGGATGATCATGGCATAACGGGACATCATGGCATGCAGCGCCCTCAGGTCCGAACACACGTACAGGGTGCCCACCTGTTGTCCATTGAGCCAGATCGGTTCAAAGCCGGTCAGCAGGTGCTGCGAATATTTCCACCCTTCCACGCCAGGATGTTGAGGCAGGATGTTCGCAGGCGCCTGCAGGGTCGTGTAGCTGGCAAATCGAGTGCCATTGGTGTAAATGCACGCTGCCAGCATTCCCTGTTTTTGGGCCGCCATGTCACGCAGGTTTTCCCTTGCGGTTAACGGGTCATTGTAGGCAATGGCCGCCGTGGTCTCATTACCCACTATTTGGGCCAGGCTGGAAAGATCCGCCTGCATCCCGTCCCTGAAGGAAAAATAAGCCACCAAATAAAATGAAACCGCAGCCATCAAAAGCGCCGTAAGGCTGCTGATGATGGCAGCCATGAGCAATTTGTGCTTGAGCGATCTCAATATCATGCTTTCAAGGGCTTGGTGGCATGGCCAGCGATAATAGCTTGGAACTGACCTCCAAACCCGCCTGGTCTGCCGCAACGCGGTTGATGGCAAACCGGATATGGTCCTGTACTTTCACAAAATTAATGATCAATCCCGTCTGCTTGAAATGGGCCAGGTTCTCCGAAACGGTCAGAACATGCGCCCCATCCAGGGCGGCGGCCATGCCAGGCCAATCCCCCGCATCCGGGTGGCTGATAAACAGCACTTGGCATGCCTTCGCCTCGCTCAGCGATTTGACCTCCTTGAAAACCAGTGGATGACCGCCTATTGCCTTGCCAGTAATCAACTTTTGCAAATGGTCCTGGAAGACATTCCCGCCCCAAACCCCGATGACCAATGGCGAATGGATATCGGCAAAGGTCTTGGCCGGCCAGGTGACGAATTTGCCAAAGTTATACAAAAAAGCCGCCTTGATGTCATACTCGGATGCCCCCGGGCCAATGGCCCCCAAAACATCAAACACCAGCAGGCAGCACAAAGCCACCCGGACCAAGCTTCCGGATGGCTTCGATGGCTTGGATCGCACTCGATGCGGCTGATTGCGAAGAGTTGCCATGGTTAAAATTGGTAAGTTACCTTGAGGTACACGCTCCTGGGAATTTGGGTGATCTGTCCCGCCTGGGTGTTGATGTAGGTGGGGCCAAATTCGGCGTGTTGATTGTGCAACAAATTCTGTCCCACCAAGGCCACCTCCAGATGCGGGTTCACCTGCCAAGCCAGACGGGAATCCATTTCCACATAACTATTGATGTTGAAATAGGACAGTCGGTCCACATACCGAAGTGTCGTGTCAAAATGGATCCCACGCGGCAGGACCATGGATGATCCCAGTGAGACCTGGTTTTCCGGGCTTGTTCCCTCGATTTGGGCGATGGCCAAACCATCCAAGGGGTTGTTGTAAGCCGACCTGGATTGAAGATTGTATTTCAGCAGGGAATAGGAGGGGGTCCATTTCCACCACGGAGTCATGCTCCAGGTGGCCGAAACTTCCATCCCATAGGTTTCCCCGTAAAGGTCGTTGGCCCCATACCATTGGCCGGGTTGAGTGGGCGAGGCCTCAATGCTCCCCAGATGGGTGTAGTCGTCGTAAAAGGCCGAAAGATCAAGGGAAAGAGTGTCGCTGGGCAGGCTCCGGTAGCCCGCCTCATAGGCCACCATGTCCTCGGAAGTGTAGGAGGCGGATCCATTCAGCGTCACGGGGAAACCCTCCGGATGCAAAAGCATGATGGATTCATCTGCGCGGGAGGGTATGCGCACCGCCTTTGAGATGGATCCCCAAAAAGTCTGGCGCGGGGTGGGGGTCCACAATAGCCGCACACTTGGTTCCTCATCAAAACCGGTGTAGTCGTTGTGCTCCAATTTGGTGCCAAAAGTCAGGCTCAATTGATCTGGAACCAGGGTTAATTGATCCTGAATGTAGGCGCTGTAAAAATTCAAGGTGGCATTGGCCGGGTTAAAACTGATGTCCGGGCTGTTCACTTCCATGTCCCGGTTGATGCGATAGCCCAGGCCCCAATCCACCTGGTTGCGGTTTCCAAGGGTGAATTCATTTTTAAATTCCAGGTCAAAGGTGTGCAGTTGTTCGGCAAAAACCCAGGGTGCATTGCGTTGATTGTAATCGTAGTAGGCTTGAAAACTGAAATGGGCAGTGTCCGAGATTTCATGCCTCCATTTGCCCAGCACGTCAGCGCCTGCTATTCTCATGAGTTCGGTGTTGGTGGAAGTGGGGCTGACCGGCCCGGTGGTCACCCCGAAAACCTGGTTGATCCATCCCGCGTAGCCGGAGCCTTGCAGCATCACTTTGTTGTCGCCGGTTGGCACCCAGTCGGTTCTAAAACCACCCCGCGCCGTCTGCCAGGAATCATTCGCCCCGCTACCATCCGGATAGACCGAGGCGTCATGATTTTCATAGGTGCCATACACCCGGTAGGAAAGGTTGCTCCCAGCCATTCCGCCGTAGCGCACGTTGGCAAATCCCTGTTCCTGGTTGCCGCCGCCCCCCGAGGCCAACAGGCCTTGTGTGTCCGCGGAGTTTTTGGTGACCACATTGATCACGCCGTTCATGGCGTTTGCCCCCCATAAGGTCGCCCCCGGTCCCCGCACCACTTCGATTTGATCCACATCTTCCATCATCGTTCCTTGGGCATCCCAGAAAACCCCCGAGTACAAGGGTGTGTACAAATCCCGCCCGTCTTGAAGTACCAGCAGCTTGTTGGCAAAAATATCGTTGAAACCCCGCGCGCTCACCGCCCACTGGCTGGCGTCCACCTGCGCCACATCCAATCCCGGCACCAAACGCAATGCCTCAGGAAAATTCATCGCCCCAGACTGCGAAATCTGCTGCTGCGTGATCACAGATACCGCTGCCGGCGTCCGTGAAACCGATTCTTCCGGTCCCAGTATGGACACGTTGACCTGCATGAGCTGGCTTATATCCATGTCAGCCAACTGGGACAATTGATTGGTGCCTTGGGAGGATGTGTCTTCCGCTCGAACCTTTGCCGTGAATAATCCCGCCAAAATAAGATAAAGAAGGAAAGTTCGGGCAGGTATCCAATGTGCCCGAAAGAACCACAAATTTTGTTTCAGGTTATCCGATTGCATGAATTCAAGAAACCGATGTCAGACCGTAGCATTTTCAATGCTCAATCATGCTGAGGGGTGGTTTTGGGCCTTTTTTATGAAAAATTTGTAACCAAGGACAAAATCAATCGGTTACGAAGACATCAATGCACAAAAACGTGACACTTGAAGACCTTGGTTGGACTAAGAAAGGTGCCCGCGTAAGGGGAGTTTTTTTGGCGTTGGGTAAGGCGGGCTTAAAAATGGATCTGCCATGACAGGCCCAAGCCGTTTCTGACATCCCGACAAAATTGATTTTCAAGCCAATGGATACGAAGCTGTCCGAAATTGTTTTGCGGTCAGGTTGGGCTGGAATGGGCGCGCGGGTGAAATTGGCGGTGTACCTCCCTCAGCCGGGTTGAAGCCACATGGGTGTAAACCTGGGTGGTGCCAATGCTGGCATGCCCAAGTAATTCCTGAATGACCCTCAGGTCGGCTCCATGTTCCAGCAGGTGCGTGGCAAAACTGTGCCTTAGCATGTGCGGGGTGATGTTTCTCTCAATACCGCTGCGATGAGCGCGTTTTTTAATGCGCAGCCACAAGGTGACGGTGGCAAAACCGGAACCGCGCCGGTTCAAAAACACAAATCCACCCGTCCCGGCCCGTGCCAGTTTTGGCCTCCCCGATTCCAGGTATTTGCCCAGGGCTTGAATTGCGGCTTGACCCATCGGCACCACGCGTTCCTTGTTGCCCTTGCCAATGACGGTCAGGAACCCTGCTTCCGATTGCAATTGCTCCAATCGCAAGTGACAAAGTTCTGAAAGCCGCAGGCCGCTGGCATAAGCCAGCTCCAATACCGCCTGGTCGCACAGGGTGTCCGGGGTTTCCACGCCTTCCTTTCGGAGAAGCCGGTCCACCTCATCGGAGGTCAGCGCCTTGGGCAGGCGTTTCCAGCGGCGCGGCAGGGTCAGGTGCTCGGCCACGTTGACCGGCAGGATTTTTTCCTGCTCCGCATACCGGTAAAACGCGCGCAATGCCGCAACTTCCAGGTAAACGCTTTCACCGCTCAACCTGCGGATGCCCGCGCCGCTGCCTGATTTCACGGCGCGATTTCTTTCATCCTGCAAAAAACTGGAGAGATGGCTGAATGCAACCTCACGCCAGTCGGTCAGTTTTTGGGCGGCAGCCCAGCCAATGAACTGGCTCAGGATGGAGGAATAAGTCTTGACCGTGTGCGGCGATTGGCCGCACTCAAGGCGCAGGTATTGCAAAAAATCTTCAACCAATGCTTGCATCGAACCTTTCAGCTTTCCAGTTGTCCGCGTTTTTCCTTCCTGGTGCAAGCCGGATTTTGCCCGGTTTGTGTGGCCAAGCCCATGGAATTCGGTTTTGATGATCGGGCATGGCAGCATCCATTTTCATCACCGGCACGGATACCGGGGTGGGCAAGACCGTTTTA
>DAIDJC010000058.1 GCA_027451565.1 Limisphaerales bacterium
TGAAGCGGATCGAGATCAAGGAGGCGCATGCCGGGGATATCGTGGGGGTGGCAGGCTTTGAGGAGGTGTTCATTGGAGAGACCATTTGCGACTCGGAAGCGCGTGCGGCTCTTCCTTACATACCCATTGACCCGCCCACCATTCAGATGGAATTTGCCGTCAATGATGGTCCCCTTGCCGGGCAGGAGGGGAAACTGGTCACGGCGCGGCATATTTGGGACCGGTTGATCAAGGAAACACGCACCAACGTGGCCTTGCGCGTGGCCCAGACCTCGGATCCCAAGGTTTTCGCCGTAAGCGGACGCGGAGAGATGCAGATTGCCATTCTGGTGGAGCAAATGCGCCGGGAAGGCTACGAAGTGCTGGTGTCCCGGCCCGAAGTGTTGTGGAAAAAAGATGCCAGTGGCAACCCGCTGGAGCCTATTGAAAAGTTGTTTGTGGAAATCCCCAGCGAAAACCTGGGAGCGATCATGGAAAACCTGTCCGGGCGCAAGGCGCAGATCACCAACATGAATCATGTGGGCAACCAGGTCTCCATTGAGGCCCTTGTTCCCATGCGTGGCCTGATTGGGTTCGAAACGGACTTGGTGAATTCCACCAAGGGAATGGGCGTGATGAGCCATCTCTTTCACGATTACGGCCCGGATTGCGGTGAAATTGCCGCGCGGAAAAACGGATCGCTTGTCTCGATGGATTCGGGCGAGGCCACCAGTTATGCGCTGAACATGGTCCAGGAACGGGGGCGTTTGATGATTGAGCCGGGCGACAATGTTTATGTGGGCATGATTATCGGGGAAAATTCCCGCGAGAACGACATTCCGGTGAATCCGGTCAAGGAAAAGCGGCTTACCAACATGCGGTCGCAGGGGGATGGCAAAGGCATCCAACTGGCGCCGCCCCTGAGGCTCAGCCTGGAGCGCGCTTTGGAATACATTGACGTGGATGAATACGTGGAGGCCACGCCGGTGAACCTAAGGTTGCGCAAAAAGGAACTGGACGAAAACAAGCGCAAACGCTCGGAGAAATCCCGGATCATTAAATTTGTGCCGGAGTGAGCCTGCTCAGCCGTGGGAGCCGCGCGGCAGGATGAGCTTGGCCACCAGCCCCGTCCAGCCGGTCTGGTGGGAGGCCCCCACGCCGCGCCCGTTATCACCATGAAAATATTCATGGAACAGGATATAATCCTTGAAATGCGGGTCCGTCGCCAGCTTGGGATGGTATTTCAGAACAGGGCGCTGGCCATCCGGGCCGGGTTGAAAGAGACGGATCAAACGGCGGGATAATTCCTCCGAGACCTGCCCGATGGTCATGAACTGGCCGGAGCCTGTGGGGCACTCAATTTTAAAGTCATCCCCGTAGTAGTGATGAAATTTCTGGAGGGACTCGATCAGGAGATAATTCATGGGCAGCCAGACCGGTCCACGCCAGTTGGAATTTCCGCCAAAAAGTCCGGCCTGGGATTCAGCGGGCCAGTATGAAACCTCATGAACGGATCCATCCAGGTCCAATTGGTAGGGTTTTTGTTCGTGAATTTTGGAAAGCGCGCGAACGCCATGGTCGCTCAGGAATTCCGTTTCGTCCAGGGCGCGGCGCAGCAGGCATTTCATGCGGTGCCCGCGCAGCAGTGAGAGAAGGTGGCGCTCGCCCACGCCCACTTCCTGCCAGCGGGACACGAGTTTGGCCAGGTCCGGGCGATTTTTCAAAAACCATTCCAGCCGGCCGGTGAAATTGGGCAGGGCGCGCAATTGTTCCGGGTCCAGGTTTTCCACTGCAAACAGCGGGATCAATCCCACGATGGAGCGTATTTTAAGCGGGAACTTTCGCCCATCCGGCAGGCAGAGTTCATCATAGTAAAATTCATCCTCCTCATCCCACAGCGCCAAGCCGTCTTCAGGCATGGAGCCGTGCCCATCGCTGATGCCGTTGATGGCCCCGGCGATGGCCAGGAAATGCTCCAGGAATTTGGTGGCGATATCCTCGTAAACCCGGTTGTGCATGGCCAGCTCCAGGGAGATGCGCAGCAGGTTCAGCGAGTACATGGCCATCCAACTGGTTCCATCGGCCTGATTGATGAAGCCCCCGGTGGGCAGGGGTGAGCTCCGGTCAAAAACGCCCACATTATCAAGCCCCAGGAAGCCGCCCTGGAAAATATTGCGGCCCTGGGTGTCCTTCCGGTTGACCCACCAGGTGAAATTGAGCAGGAGCTTGTGGAAAACCCGCTCCAAAAATCCCAAGTCCCCCTTGTCGTCCGGAGTACACTCGCGCCGGGCTTTGCGGTCAATTTGAAATACACGCCACGTGGCCCAGGCATGCACGGGCGGGTTCACATCCCCAAACGCCCATTCGTAGGCTGGCAACTGGCCATTGGGATGCATGTACCACTCGCGTGTCAGCAGGTCCAGTTGCCGTTTGGCAAACTCCGGGTCCAACAGCGAAAGGGGAATGCTATGAAATGCCAGGTCCCAGGAGGCATACCAAGGGTATTCCCACTTGTCCGGCATGGAGATGACCTCGGAATTGTTCAGGTGCGTCCAGTCCGCATTCCGTGATTTTTTGCGCTGGGGCGGAGGCGGCGGCTGCAAGGGATCGCCCTCCAGCCATTTGCGCACATCAAAGTGATAAAATTGCTTGGACCAAATCATTCCGGCAAAGGCCTGGCGTTGGATCAGCCGCAGGTCGGGATCCTTGATCCCTTCCTGCAAGGCATCGTAGAAAATGGAGGCCTCCGCGATTCGGTCCTCAAAGACCTGGTCAAAATCAGTGAAGGGTTTGGAGGAGGTGTTGCGGGTGAGTCGCAGCCGGACCTGCCTGGAGCCGCCTGCGGGCACCGTGAGGGTATAATGAGCGCCCGCCTTGGTGCCTTTGCGGAGGGGATTGGTGGCGCCGGTTTTTCCATGGACGATGCATTGATGAAATCCATCCTTGAAAAACCCTGGCGGATTGGTTGAGCCAAATATTTCTTCAAGGTTCGTTTCGTTGTCGCAAAACAACAATTCAGGCAGGTCCGTGCCGCCATCCGCCGGCCCGGGATACCATTCAAACAAACCCAGTTCCTCGTGTTCCACCACCACGGCGGAGCTGCCCCGCACGGCGCGAAGCTGTGGCTTGGGGTGATCAGGGTCCCAGGCCCAGACGTTGCGAAACCAAAGCTGCGGAACCAAATGCAGGGTGGCCGCCTCCGGCCCGCGGTTGTGCACCGTCACCCGCATCAGAATGTCTTCGGGCGCCGCCTTGGCGTATTCCACAAAAACATCAAAATACCGGTCCTGGTCAAACAACCCCGTGTCCAAAATCTCAAATTCCGTCTCCTTCCGGCTCCGGGCTGCATTTTCCCTCACCAATCGGTCGTAGGGGAATTCCGCCTGGGGATACTTGTACAGCATCTTCAGGTAGGAATGGGTGGGTGTGGCGTCCAGGTAATAATAAAGCTCCTTGACGTCCTCCCCATGGTTTCCCTGCGCATTGGTCAGCCCAAACAGCCTTTCCTTCAGAATGGGATCGTTCCCATTCCATAAAGCCAGTGAAAGGCAAATCCTCTGGAATCCATCGCTGAACCCGGCTATGCCATCCTCCCCCCAGCGGTAAGCGCGGCTGCGTGCATGGTCATGGGGGAAATATTCCCAAGCCGTTCCATCCGGGGAATAATCCTCCCGCACCGTGCCCCATTGCCGTTCTGCCAGATAGGGGCCAAATAACTTCCAATGCTTGGATCCGGAAAGATTTTCAATCAGACGCCGCTTTTCCACATTGATTGGCATGTCTCGAAACATAAACAGATGGGCGTCAAATGCAACCGCAACCTCAGCCTCAGCCTGAAAATGACATGGCAGGCCTTTTTCGAGTATCCACCGATCGTTGATGCATGGAGTTCAGCCTGGTTTCAACCCACTTCAAAGAAATGGAATGAACCTGGGCACGGCAAATCAGGAAAAGGAGGGTGGGCCCCAATGGTTTTCCAGTTCGATCAGGTGAAAAAGTTTTCATTTGGCATTGACCCTTTCATGGGGATATGTCGAAATGCACAAACTATTGATTTCAGATGCCGAGATTTTCTGCAAAAAACGGGAACGGAGCGCCGCGCAGCGGGCCGGGAGCCAGCAAATACGATGCTCACCACAAGGTGCTCTCCCAAACTTATGGCGCTTTCGCCGACCTGCGCCGGGAACTTTCTGATTCCAAGACCACGGTGACTGAAAGGGAGGAAATCCTCCGCACTTTTTCCCAATGCCCGGATTCCCAGCGAGCCTGGCTGGCGCTGGAAGACTATTTCGAGAGGTTGTCGTTGTGCCGGAGGGACTTTCCAGCCACCGACTGGTGGAGCAGGATGCTGGCGGCGCAGGGAGCGGGCCGGTTGGAGGAGCTGGCTTTTTTGTTTTTGCGAGCCAAACGGTCGGTGCCGCCCGAGTTGGTGCCTTACGCCAGTCTTTCCCGCTTTGCGGAAGCCGAGGAGGCGGAGCAGGAATTGCAACTGGTCCGGGAATTGGAGCATTGGCTGAGCCCGCCCACGCCGTTGCACTTGGACACCCCGCGCGCCACGCTGCGGGTGGTTTGTCAGCCCTGCCCGGAGGGTGTGGATGCCGCGCGCCACACTCTCTCGGTCCAGTTCCTGCTCCTGCGCCCGCGCACCGGTGAGAAAGCCCGATCTCTCAGCGACTTGGTGGATGTGGTGGTGCGCGCGGCGCATGAACAGGAGTTGTTTGCGCCCCAGGACTGGGAATTTGTGCAGTGGATTTATGACACGCACCGGGAAAGGGCCACGGAAGACTCCACTTTGGTGTTGTCCGATGCGGATTTGCTGCAATGGCTCGCGCGGTGGGGGCACACTGACCGGCTGGAATCCGCCGTCACCCGCCGCCCGCTTCATTTTTACGGCCATGTGGTGGCGTTGTCGCCCCATTTGGAAAACCAGAATGGAGAGCTGTGTTTCACACACCGGGTCACGCTGCCCGGCGGGGAAACGCACCCTGTTTCAGATGTCCGGTTTTTCAATAGCCAATCCCCCCTCGCCTTGGTGGGCAATGAGTTTTTCCTGTTGCGCAATGCGCCGCCCAACGGTGTTCTGAAGCACCTCGCCGGGCGCCCCAGCGTGCCTGTGCGGAAATTGAGCCACCGCCTGCTGCTGCACCTCCGCAAGAAACAGGCCCATCACGGCGTCAATTGGGAGCAATTGTGCGTGGCCCACGCGGCCTCGCCCCAGTTCATTTTCGAACTGATGGATGATGTCGTGCGCCTGAGACTGGTGGCGCGCAGCGACAGGGATAAAAGTCTTTGGCTCTGGAACGGCCATGACTGGGTGCGCGACCGCGCCGGGCAGGCCTCCGCGCCCCACGGGTCCGGCGATGCCCGTCCGGAAGTCCTGGATGACCCGCGCCTGGAGCCAACCATTCAATGGCTTCGCAGGCTGGATTGGTTCATGCAGGAGCCGGGCCTGTGGACGGGGGATGCCAACGAGAATTTCCTGGGAGCCTTGGCCGAAGCCTGGGCGGATCGTCCGCCCGGCGCGGAGTTTTTGGGGAACCCCGCTTTCCACCGGCTGTTTCTCACCCCAAGGCAGCTCAAGCCGCGTCTGGTGGTGAAAGGCAGCGGCATAGATTGGTTGTCGGTCTCCGCGGACTGGGAGGCAGAGGGACTGAAACTGACCAAGGCGGACCTGGAGCGGCTCGCCACCGCGACCGGACGTTTTGTGAAATTACCCAATTCCGGCTGGGTGGAATTGGATTCCCGGGCAGTGCAGGGCGCCCAGGAAGCCATGGCGGACCTGGGTGTGGAGGGCTTGGTGGCGGTGCCGCAACGAGTCGGCATGGAGCATGTGGCGCATTTGAGCGACGAGGATTTCACCCGGTTTGCCCATTCGCCTGAGGCGCAGGCATTGCGCGAAAGGGTTCGTGATTTCAAAGGCATTGATCCCGTGCAGCTTCCCCAATCACTCCAGGCGGAATTGCGGCCCTACCAAAAGGAGGGCTTTGATTTCCTGGCTCATCTCGTGAATGTGCGGCTCGGGGGCATCCTCGCGGATGACATGGGGCTGGGCAAAACCCTGCAAACCCTCACCTGGCTGGCCTGGCTCCAGGAACAAAACCGCAAAAACCACCTGCCATCACTCGTCATCTGTCCCGCTTCCGTGCTGCATAACTGGAGGCGCGAGGCGGAAAAATTCACGCCTGACCTGCGTGTGCTCGTCCTTGAAAGCGGCGCCGCGCGGCACAATCTCCGCAAGCAAATCCCCCAGCACGACCTTATTGTCACCAATTACGCGCTGCTCAGGCGGGACTTGGAGGAGTTTCATAAATTTTCCTTCAGGGCCGTCATTCTGGATGAGGCGCAATTTATCAAAAACCCGGGCGCACAGGTGACGCAATCCGTGAAGCAGCTTAAATGCGACCACCGGATTGCCCTGACCGGCACGCCCTTGGAGAACAGGCTGCTGGATTTATGGAGCATCGTGGATTTCATCCAGCCGGGCTACCTGGGCAGCCAGGATCAATTTCTGGAAACCTACGAGCCCAAGGGGGCCGGCAACATGGAGGCCGCGCAGCGCATAGCTCGCCGCAGGCTTTCGGCCCGGCTCAGGCCCCTCCTGCTGCGGCGCCTCAAAAAACACGTGGCCAAAGACCTTCCCGACCGCATTGAAGAACGCCGGGATTGTCCCTTGGGCGATGAGCAGCGCAAACTTTACCTGGCAGAGCTGAGGCGCAGCCGGGACCAGGTCATGAAAGCGGTGGAAACCCAGGGATTGAACAAGAGCAAAATGCACGTGCTCGCGGCGCTCACCCGATTGCGCCAGGTTTGCTGCCATCCCGCCCTGGTGGGCAGCGACACTGCCTCGGGAAAAACAGAAACCCTGTTTGAGCTCCTGGACCCGCTGGTTGCAGATGGACAAAAGGTGCTGGTCTTCTCCCAGTTCGTCCAAATGTTGGAATTACTCGATAAGGAATGTAAGGCGCGCCATATCCCCACCCACATGCTCACCGGCCAGACAAAGGATCGCCAGCAGGTGGTCCAGGACTTCCAAAAAGTCACCGGCGCCGGTGTTTTTCTCCTGAGCCTGCGCGCCGCCGGAACCGGCTTGAATCTCACCAACGCCAGCTATGTGGTTTTGTACGATCCCTGGTGGAACCCCGCCGTGGAGGCCCAGGCCATTGACCGGTCCCATCGCATTGGTCAAACCCAGACCGTCAATGCCTACCGCCTGATTGCGCCCGGCACGGTCGAGGAAAAAATCTGGGAATTGCAGCAAAGCAAGGCCCAGACCATTGCCGACGTGCTGGGCGAGGAAGGCTTTGCCCGCAGCCTCACCGCCCACGACCTGGAATATTTGTTCGCAGAAGACTGACCCGGGCCGTTGTGGCACGGGCTCATGTGCAGGGGTTCATTTTCCAGGGTTTTCCTCAAGGTCGCTTTCCATGGACTTTTTTGGGGCCATTTTGGGGGACTATTGAGTTTTCCGCCCAACTTTTGTCGCTTCTGTTCTTGATTCCAAGCCTTCCGATGGAGCCATCGGCGCGCATACTCAAAGGGTGAAGATTACCGAGGAGGACTTTAGAAAACTTGCAAATAAAGTTCTCGACGCGCTTGAATTCCCGGGTTGATTTTTGATTCTGGTTGATTCCAAGGAAATGACATTCCAGTGAAAACGGGAATCAAGCGGGTGGAATCAAATTAGCTGACAGCAATTTAGTGAGTTGAATAAACTTTGGATGGGTAAATGGCATTCAGGTAGGCGGCCAGGGAGGCGATTTGCAAATCGGACAACGGTCCGCCCTGGGCGGTGGAGAAGGCAGGCATGAGGGAGCCGGGTTTGCCGTAGGTAATCCAAGTGGTCCAAAAAGCGGGTCCAGTGGGTGTTTTGATCTGGCTTAAATCAGGCACCATGGTAGCTCTGTGCGCGGCTTGGTGACAGATGCCACACACGGTGTTAAAGAGGTCCTGGCCATATCATCCTGAAACGTTTGGGGCGTGGCAGGTGGCACAATCATTTCTGAAAACGGCCTGACGGTCGGCTTTGGCCATTTTGATGCCAAGTTGCATTTGGGCGGGCGACAGTTGGATGGGCGGGGCGGGGTTGATGGTGATGCGCATCATCAGGTCTTTGTTGCCCATATCCGTGGTGACTTTGGCTGATTTGAACACGGTGCCAAATTTTCCGGCCAGGTTGACATTAAGCTGGATGGATCCGGAGTGGCCGTTGGCAAGGGTCCATGGAACCGGGGGCAACTCAGCCGTGGTGCATCCGCAAGATGGATGCACGCTGATGATGGTGATGTTTTTCCCGGAAACATTGGTGAAATCAAATCTGAAGCGGGCGTAATCCGCCCCGCTTATGACGCTGGTGCTTTCCAGGGTGGAATTCCAATTAAACAGTCCGTCCGGCAACGGTTGCATGGAGTGCGAGGTGTCTGGGACGAAAACCGGGTGCGAGGCGACCACCGGGGGCGGGGTTTGGCCGTTGGCACGAAAGGCCATGGCCGACATGAAAGCCCAAGCCAGGGTCCAAGTTAAAAACACGTTATGCCTCATGGGGGGTGATTGTTCGATATTTTCTAAAAATGAACAAGATGGTTTATAATCTATTGAGGGCGCTCAAGACGGCCTTGACCGAGGCCAGTTCAATGTTGGTGTCCACACCGGCGCCCCAGCGCGATCCGCCATTGGCGGCTTTGACTTGAATGTAGGCGATGGCGGATGCGGATTCGCTGGAACTGAGGGCATGTTCGCTGTAATTGGATATTTCAAACTTAGTGATTCCAAGGGTGGCCAAGCCGTGAACCAGGGCAGCCAGCGGACCGTTTCCCGTGTCGGAGAATTCCCTGGGGCTGCCATGGTGCAGGATCCGGGCGTGGCAGGTCACGATGCCGTTGCGGCTGGCTGTTTCAAAATGCTCCAGGCGCCACGGCTGGTTGCGGTCCACGTATTCCCGCCAAAACATTTCCTTGAGTTCGGCTGCGGATACTTCGCGGCCCAGGCGGTCCACCTCGTCATTGGCTATGGGGCCGAATTCCCTTTGCAGGTCTTTGGGAAGCTCGATGCCGAACTCGCTTTCCAGCAGGTAGGCCACGCCGCCCTTGCCTGATTGGGAATTCACCCGGATGACCTCCCGGTATTCACGTCCGATATCGGCGGGGTCCAGGGTCAGGTATGGAACATCCCAGTAATCCCGTTTCTGCGCAGCCCATTCAGCCAGGCCTTTTTTGATGGCGTCCTGGTGAGAGCCGCTGAAGGCGGTGAAGACCAGTTCGCCTGCGTAGGGTTGCCTGGGAGGCACCGACATGCCGGTGCAACGTTCGTACACATCCACAATGGACCCGAGATTGGAAAAATCCAGGCCCGGGTTTATTCCGTGCATGTAGAGATTCAGAGCCACGGTCACAATGTCCAGGTTTCCAGTTCGCTCACCATTGCCAAACAAGGTGCCTTCCACCCGGTCGGCGCCGGCGAGCAGCCCCAGTTCCGTCGCCGCCACCCCGGTGCTACGGTCATTATGGGTGTGCAGGCTGATCACGAGGGAATCCCGGTTCCGGATGTGGCGGCACATCCATTCAATCTGGTCTGCGTAGATGTTCGGCATGGCTACCTCCACCGTGTCAGGCAGGTTGAGAATCATTTTGCGCTTCGGGGATGGTTCCCAGACATCCATGACTGCCTCGGAGATTTCCCTGGCGAATTCCACCTCCGTCATGCTGAAACTTTCCGGGGAATACTGGAGCAGGACCTCGGTTCCTGGCAATTGCTCCAGCCGCTGGCGGATCCATTGGGCGCCGCGGATGGCCATGGCCTTGATTTCATCCTTGGATTTTTGAAACACCACCCGTCGCTGTGCCGGGGAAGTGGAATTGTATAGGTGAATGATCACGCGGCGCGCGCCAACGAGCGATTGCACCGTGCGTTCGATCAGGTCTTCACGTGCCTGAACCAGGACTTGCAGCCAGACATCCTCCGGCACATGCCCTTTTTCAATCAAAAGCCGGTTGAATGCGAATTCGGTGTTTGACGCCGATGGGAATCCGATTTCGATTTCCTTGAACCCTATTTTGACCAGGGTTTGGAACAATTCCAATTTTTGGGAGACGTTCATGGGCACGGCGAGCGCCTGGTTGCCGTCACGGAGGTCCACGCTGCACCACCTCGGTGCCCGCGTGAGGACGTTTCCGGGCCATTGGCGGTCTGCCAGCACGGGTGCATGCTGAAAGGGTCGGTATTTATGGGATGGATATTTTTGCATTTTGTTCAATCTTTCCATTATGGCCGCCCGGGCGTTGGGTCAAAACAAAAAACCCACTGCCACTGCGGCGGTGGGTTTGAGTTCGGAAATTCAGGTCAGCTCCCCACGGCCACGCAGGCGATCAGTGCGTATGCAGACAGTGGCAGGCTTATTTTCATCAAATGCATCCTAGACTGCGCGGGGCCGTTCGTCAACCTTGAGACGGCCTGATCCGCTTGTTTTCTGGCTGGAAACTGGCAACCTTCATCCCACATGGTTACGCAAGAAAGTGTTCTGGATGCCTTGAAATCCGTCAAATACCCCGGATTTTCCAGGGATGTGGTTTCCTTCGGCCTGGTCAAACAGGTGGAGGTGAAAGAGGGCGGGGTTCGCGTGGTTCTGCAATTGACCAGCGCCAATGAGGAGGCTGCGGGGCAGATACGCTCAGCCGCCGGGGATGTCCTGCGGCGTATTCCTGGTGTTGAAAAGGTTCAGGTGGAGATTCTGCAACCCTCTGGCCCAGCCCCGGCCCCAAGCAACCCGCTTTCTTCCCAAGCCAAAGTCCCGGGCGTGGCGCGTATCCTGGCCGTTGCCAGTGGAAAGGGTGGCGTGGGCAAATCCACCTGCTCGGTCAACCTCGCCTGCGCACTCAACCGGTCGGGCTTGCGCGTGGGTTTGCTGGATTGCGATATTTACGGTCCCAGTATCCCTCTCATGATGGGCGTGCATGGCAGGCCCTCTGTGAATGAGCGGGAACAACTGGTGCCTCTTGTGGCACATGGTGTGCGGGTGATGAGCATGGGCCTGCTGATTTCTGACGACCAACCCGTGGTCTGGCGGGGTCCCATGATCACCAAAACCATCCAGCAATTCCTGCTGGCAGTGGATTGGGGCGACTTGGACTTCCTTCTTGTGGATCTTCCACCGGGAACCGGTGACGCCCAGCTTTCACTCTGCCAGACCGTGCCCCTGGATGGCGGGATTATCGTCACCACGCCCCAGGAAGCTTCACTGGGGGTCGTCCGCAAAGGAATTGCCATGTTCAACAAGGTTCATGTGCCCATTCTCGGGATCGTGGAAAACATGAGCTATTTCACCACACCCCAGGGCGAACGCATGGAAATTTTCGGCCACGGAGGCGGAAGGCAGGAGGCGGCACGACAAAACGTGCCGTTTCTGGGCGAAGTCCCCATTTACACCGAAATCCGGGAGGGTGGCGACAGGGGGATGCCGGTAACGGTAAGCGCTCCAAATCATGCTGCCGCCCAAGCATTTAAAGGCATAGCAGATCAGGTGCAAAAAATCTGGCGCGAATAACTTGTTTTTTGGAAATACAAAGCTAGATTCTGAGTGTGGATTTCGATTCAAAGATTTAACATTGAATTCACAAATATGTTGAACCCTGGAAATGATTCATCCTCGACGAATGATTTATTGAAGCATTCGTCGCTTTACCGGGAATTTCAAGCGGAGCGCGAAGAAATTCTGCGTCACAAATGGTTGGAGTCGGAAAAAGCCGGCAAGGATATTGGTTTTGAGCAGGCGTTGACAGATTGGATTATCAAGCACCGTTCCAACTGGCGCAAGATGAGGCAAAGTCCGCCTGGAATGGGTGGATGATGAAGGTGGAGGTGGTGGTCAGGCATTTCCTTTAAGGCAGCCCGGTGAGGTGGCCAAGGACAAGATGTTGAAAAATCAGAACAGGCGCGAACAAAAAACGACGACCTTCCGCCGTGAGGGGAGTCCTTGTCTTCTTTATAATTTATGGGTTCCCTGACTGTTCTCCTTGATGCCGGGGGAATTCAAAGGGCTCTGGCCCGGATTGCCCACGAGATAGCGGAGCGTAATGAACGCCCGCGAGATGTGGCGCTCATTGGGATTCCCCGGGGCGGTGTTCCCATGGCCCGCAGGCTTGCCAAATTGCTGGCGGAAATTTGGAGTCAACCCGTGCCACTCGGCAGTTTGGATGTGTCCATGCATCGCGATGATCTTCACCAGCGGGCCGCCCCCACCATTTTTCCCACGGAAATACCGTTCGATGTCACCGGCAAGACCGTGGTGCTGGTTGATGATGTCCTTTTTAGCGGGCGAACAGTCCGGGCCGCCATGGATGCTCTGAATGATTTCGGGCGGGCCAAACGAATCCAACTGGCGGTGTTGATTGACCGCGGTCACCGGGAACTTCCCATCAAGGCTGATTTTGTGGGTAAAAACGTGCCGACCGCCTGGAGCGAAAAAGTGCGTGTGAACCTTGAGGGACAGGACGAGATTATATTGGAGAGGCCATGATCTGGACCCGTAAACATTTGCTGGATATTGAGTCTCTCTCGGCAGAGGAGATCAACACGGTGTTGGACACCGCCCGGGCGTTCAAGTCCGTGGGGGAGCGTTCCATTAAAAAGGTTCCGGCCTTGCGCGGCAAAACCGTGGTGAACCTGTTTATTGAGCCTTCCACGCGCACCCGCATCAGTTTTGAATTGGCCGAGCAGCGCCTTACAGCGGACATTGTCAATTTTTCGGCGGATGCCTCGTCCTTCAAGAAGGGGGAAACACTGAAGGACACGGCCCGGAACCTCGAGGCCTTGAATGCGGACTTTATTGTCATCCGCCACAGCGCTTCCGGGGCGGCCCACTTTCTATCCCGCGTGGTGAAATCCAGCATCATCAATGCCGGGGACGGCGCTCATGAGCATCCCACCCAGGCGCTTCTCGATGCGTTTACCATACGCGAGCGCAAGGGGCGGGTGGCTGGCCTGAACGTGACTATTTTGGGGGACATTTTGTACAGTCGCGTGGCTCGCAGCAATATCTGGGCTTTATTGAAGCTGGGGGCAAAAGTCACCTTGTGCGGTCCCTCCACATTGGTGCCGGAGACGTTTGCCCTCATGGGCTGCCGTGTCACTCATGATGTGGCGGACGCCATTCGGGAGGCGGACATCATTCATTTGTTACGCATCCAGCACGAGCGCCAGCGCAAATCCATGTTTCCAGGCATAGGCGAGTACCGGCAATTGTTTGGCTTGAACCAAGCCCGCCTGGCCATGGTCCGCCCGGATGCGCTGATCATGCACCCGGGACCCATCAACCGCGGTGTGGAAATCGAGAGCGATATTGCCGATGGCAGCCGGTCCTTGATCCTGGAGCAGGTCACCAATGGCTTGGCGGTGAGAATGGCCGTCCTTTACCTGCTTAACGGCGGCAAGGATTTTCCGGAAGTTTCAGTGGGTTGACCATCCGGCTTGGACCGTGGTGACCCGGGGTATTGGCCCGAGCCTGGCGG